>NZ_JBIMRA010000017.1:0-85401 GCF_043945515.1 Citrobacter freundii complex sp. 2024EL-00216
TGAGGCAGCACCTGGCACGGCTGGGACGGAAGTCGCTGTCGTTCTCAAAATCGGTGGAGCTGCATGACAAAGTCATCGGGCATTATCTGAACATAAAACACTATCAATAAGTTGGAGTCATTACCCCTACGGCCATTTGGTTGGTGACGTGGTATTGCGGGCTCTGGCATCAAATTTATTGTCATGGACGCGATATGATGAGGCGGCGTACCGCTACGGTGGAGAAGAGTTCATTATCATCATCAGAACAAAAACGGACGAGCAGGCATGCAAGGCGGGTTTGCGACTTTGTCGTCTGATTGGTCAGAAAAAAATTCCCTACACTGAGGGAGAGATCGGTATCACGGTGACGGCAGGCATAACCCGGGTTCAACAGGGTGAAACGCTGGATACCGCGCTTGGTCGGGCCGACAGGGCGATGTATCAGGGGAAACAGACCGGCAGGAATCGCTGCATGTTTATAGATGAAAATGAGCAAATTGCGTTGGTGGACACCAATGACGGAACCTCGTATCCCCTCAGTGCGTGAGTTTTCGAAAAATGCTTTGAGGTAGTTGCGTTTCGTTTAACTTTCATTGGGGTTGTCGGTGATAGGTTAGCTGACTATCCGTTATCTTCGCAGGGAATTGCCAGATAGCGTATAAAAGCAAAACACAAATCTATCCATGCAAGCATTTACCGCTGGTTTATCCGGCGGTTTTTTTTATCTGTAAATCAGGAAAAAGGCACAGCGAGTGCGATTCAGGTAAAAAAATGGCCCCTTGTGCAGCTACGCTACAAGGGGCCGGGTCGGTGCAGGACTATCTCCGTTCATCAATCATCCCATCTGTGGCTAAAATACGCGGCCAGGAAACCGGAAAATAAAATAATTCCCAGAACAGCCATAAAAATATTCATATTACCCAGCATAGTAAATGCTCCTTTATCTGTGAGTTTCCTCTCTTACCTTAAGTTCACCTCGCTTATGACTATAGTAGCAATTCAATCTTAAACAAAGGCTGAACTGTGTGATTATTTCGACTGAAAAGTAAATTTTTGACATGATCACGTCGAATAAAATAAATAATAGTGACGAGACACATTTATCTGCGTACAAATAACCCTGTTTTTAAACCCTGAGACGCTGTTATGACGGTGTGCTGCTGATACAGATTGTTGCACGTTTATAATGCAGAGTTGTCTCATGGTGGTTCAATTTTTCGTGTGATTAATCCTTTTGGCGGGAAAATGTAATACTGATCTATGTGCGCGAGATGCTAATTTGTTGATTTTATATGAGGTTTTAATATCTGGCATCGTTTTTGCCTTATCACTTCTGAACACCCTTAATTTGCACCGTTTTGTCTGCCCGGCTGCACCGGAGCTTTCAGCAAGTCTAATTTCAGGAGTGAAACTATGCAGCGTCGTACATTTTTAAAAGCTTTTGCACTTTCTGCCTCTGTTGTCGCAATGGGCGTGAGTTTTAGCGTTCAGGCAGCCGACACCATTAAGGTTGGCATCATGCATTCGTTATCCGGCACGATGGCCATATCCGAAACGCCGCTAAAAGATGTGGCGTTGATGACCATCGATGAAATAAATGCTCAGGGCGGTGTGTTGGGTAAAAAGCTGGAACCGGTGGTGGTTGACCCGGCCTCGAACTGGCCGTTATTTGCTGAAAAAGCAAGACAACTGCTGAGTCAGGACAAGGTGGCGGCAGTTTTCGGCTGCTGGACATCGGTGTCGCGTAAATCGGTTCTACCGGTATTTGAAGAGTTAAACGGTCTGCTGTTTTACCCGGTGCAATACGAAGGTGAGGAGATGTCGCCTAACGTCTTCTATACCGGCGCAGCCCCCAATCAGCAGGCGATCCCTGCGGTTGAGTATCTGATGAGTGAGGACGGCGGTAGCGCGAAACGCTTCTTCCTGCTTGGCACGGATTATGTTTATCCGCGCACGACCAACAAAATTTTACGCGCCTTTTTGCACTCAAAAGGGGTCGCCGATAAAGACATCGAAGAGGTGTACACTCCATTCGGACACAGCGATTACCAGACCATTGTCGCCAGTATTAAAAAATTCGCCGCAGGGGGAAAAACGGCGGTGGTATCAACCATCAATGGGGATTCTAACGTACCGTTCTATAAAGAGTTAGCGAATCAGGGGCTGAAAGCCACCGATGTGCCGGTGGTGGCTTTTTCCGTGGGTGAGGAGGAGCTACGCGGTATTGATACCAAACCGCTGGTGGGCAACCTTGCCGCCTGGAACTACTTTGAGTCCGTCGATAATGCGGCCAACAAAAAGTTTGTCGCTGATTACCGGGCGTATGCCAAAGCGCACAAATTACCGAATGCTGATTCGGTGGTGACGAACGACCCAATGGAAGCCACATATGTTGGCCTGCATATGTGGGCGCAGGCGGTAGAAAAAGCCGGAACTACCGATGTGGATAAAGTTCGTGCTGCTATGGCGGGGCAATCCTTCGCTGCGCCATCAGGTTTTACCCTGACCATGGATGCGACCAACCATCACCTGCATAAACCCGTCATGATTGGCGAGATTGAAGGCAACGGCCAGTTTAACGTGGTGTGGCAAACCGATGAGCCGGTCCGCGCCCAGCCGTGGAGTCCGTACATCGCTGGTAATGATAAAAAATCTGAACAGCCTGTGAAAACCGCCAGCAACTGATCTAACGCCCTCCTGCGGGAGGGTAATGCTTTGGAGAACGCTCATGAAAGCTATGCGCTTTATTCGTGGTGTGTTGTTGCTGATGTGGTTTTTGCCGTGGATAGCCCAGGCCGCAGATGCTGATACCTTTACCGCCGCCAACCGTGCTCAGCAGGCCGCCTTGCTTGAACAATGGGCGGTGAATCCTGACGTTCAGCGCATCCCTCTGCTCAGCGCACTGCGAGATGAGAACCTGCTGACCGATAACACGAAAAATGCCTTCATCATGAACGGCTCGCACGTACAGCCGTTAGGAACAGCGATAGCCCCAAACGGCGAGCTAAAAAAAATTCGCCTGACTAACCGCCTGCGTAATCTGGTAGCCGGAGCGTTGGCTGTCCATCAGCTTTTAAGTGACAGTGTCACGGTAAGGGGGGAGGCAGCTCGTACATTACAGCGTGAGGCGCAGCCGGACATGCTGCCGTTTTTACAACAACGACTGGCTCAGGAGTCAGATGGTGATGTGAAATCCGCACTCGCTATTGTACTGGCAAATCTGCAATTGGGTAGCACCTCGCCGGAAGTCAGGCTTCAGGCAATCGAACTATTAGGGGAGTCAAATGATCCTGAAACTCAGGCGCGCCTGCAGCCATTCACCAGGGCTGAACATGAACCCAATGCCCGAGTGCGTGCTGCCGCTGACGAAAGTCTGAATTCCATCTCGCATCGCATGAAGGTTGGGGATCTTCTTGGGCAGGCTTTCATGGGACTGTCACTGGGTTCTATTTTGCTGCTTGCGGCATTGGGTCTGGCGATAACCTATGGATTACTCGGCGTCATCAATATGGCGCATGGCGAGATGTTAATGCTCGGGGCGTACTGTACCTGGATGGTGCAACAGCTGATGGGGCAGTTTTTCCCGCACGGGTTAGCCTGGTATCCGGTTATTGCACTTCCGGTCGCCTTTTTGCTGACTGCGGCAGTAGGAATGCTGCTCGAGCGTGGGGTGATACGCCATTTATATGGCCGTCCGCTTGAAACGCTACTGGCGACCTGGGGTATCAGCCTGATGCTCATCCAGTTGGTGCGTATGACTTTCGGCGCGCAAAACCTGGAAGTCGCCAATCCGGCATGGCTTTCCGGCGGCATTCAGGTTTATGCCAATCTGATATTGCCGTGGAACCGAATAGTGGTGCTTGGCTTTGCCATGCTGGTGCTGTTCTTCACCTGGCTGCTGTTGAATAAAACGCGCCTCGGGCTGCGCGTGCGTGCCGTGACGCAAAATCGCAATATGGCGGCCTGCTGCGGCGTACCTACCGGACGAGTCGATATGCTGGCCTTTGGCCTTGGTTCAGGAATTGCCGGACTGGGAGGTGTGGCGCTCTCGCAACTAGGTAACGTAGGACCGGAGCTGGGGCAAAGCTACATTATCGATTCGTTTTTGGTGGTGGTACTGGGCGGCGTTGGACAGCTTGCCGGGAGCGTGGCTGCAGCCTTTGGGCTGGGGATCTTCAATAAAATTCTGGAGCCTCAGGTGGGGGCGGTTCTTGGCAAAATCATGATCCTGGTGTTGATCATTCTGTTTATTCAGAAACGACCTCAGGGACTGTTCGCGCTGAAAGGGAGGGTTATTGACTGATGACGATGCCAATGACAATAACGCTGGCGCGTAAAGCGCCGCGTACAACACGCGTGCTGGGTCTGGGCTTACTGCTGGCGTTGATTATTCTGCCGTTTCTTGCGCTGTTACCTGCGGAGCATCCGCTGGCCATATCGGTGTGGACGTTGACGCTGGCCGGGAAAATTCTCTGCTATGCCATTGTGGCCGTTGCGCTGGATCTGGTGTGGGGTTATGCCGGAATGCTCTCTCTGGGACACGGTATCTTCTTCGCGCTGGGGGGCTATGCGATGGGAATGTACCTGATGCGCCAGGCTTCCGGCGAAGGATTACCGGCCTTTATGTCGTTCCTGTCGTGGAGCGAGCTGCCCTGGTTTTGGTGGGGGACGCAACATTTTCTCTGGGCGATGCTGCTGGTTGTTCTGGTGCCGGGCCTGCTGGCCCTGGTATTTGGTTGGTTTGCCTTCCGTTCAAAAATCAAAGGTGTCTATTTCTCCATCATGACCCAGGCCCTGACTTTCGCCGGAATGCTGCTGTTTTTCCGCAATGAAACCGGCTTTGGTGGAAATAACGGTTTTACCGGTTTTACCACCATTCTGGGGTTTCCGGTGACCGCGACGTCCACCAGGATCGCGCTGTTTCTGGCGACGGTTATGCTACTGGTGCTGGCAATATGGCTGGGACTTGCGCTGGCCCGCAGTAAGTTTGGTCGTATTCTGACCGCCGTGCGCGACGCCGAGAACCGTTTGATGTTCTGTGGTTACGATCCGAAAGGTTTCAAGTTACTGGTGTGGACGCTTTCCGCTGTGCTGTGCGGCCTGGCCGGGGCGCTTTATGTCCCGCAGGTAGGGATTATCAACCCCAGCGAAATGTCGCCGACCAACTCGATTGAAGCGGCGATTTGGGTTGCTCTCGGCGGACGTGGAACCCTGATCGGCCCGGTATTTGGCGCTGTACTGGTGAACGGTGCTAAAAGCCTGTTTACCGTCATTATGCCGGAATACTGGCAGTTGTTTCTTGGCCTGATCTTTATTGGCGTTACGCTTTTTTTACCCCGTGGTGTGATTGGCCTGTTTCGCAAAGGAGACAAATAATGCAGCCGGATGAAGGACTTTTTACTCGCCAGATGCCTGGCGATCGGTTTCGCGAACAAACGGACCCGGTACTCCAACTGGAAAAAATTAACGTTAATTTCGACGGATTCCAGGCGTTAACGGATCTCTCGCTCAATATTGGCGTCGGGGAGCTGCGCTGTATTATTGGCCCCAACGGCGCCGGGAAGACGACGTTAATGGATGTCATAACCGGTAAAACCAGACCGCAAAGTGGTTGTGCGATATACGATCAGTCGACCGATTTAACAACGCTCGATCCCATTGCCATCGCGCGTCAGGGGATTGGACGGAAATTTCAAAAGCCCACGGTATTTGAAGCATTAACGGTGGAAGAGAACCTGGAGCTGGCGCTGAAAAATGATAAATCTGTCTGGGGGGCTCTACGGGCACGACTCTCAGGCGAACAACGGGATCGTATTGATGAAGTACTGGCGCTGTTGCGGCTGGGTAATGAGCGGGCCCGCCGCGCCGGTCTGCTTTCGCATGGGCAAAAACAGTTTCTCGAAATTGGCATGCTGCTGGTGCAGGAGCCGCATTTACTGCTACTGGATGAACCCGCGGCGGGGATGACGGATGCGGAAACGGAATACACGGCGGAGCTGTTTCGCCAGCTTGCCGGTAAGCACTCTCTGATGGTTGTTGAGCACGATATGGGATTTGTTGAAACCATTGCCGATCGCGTCACAGTATTACATCAGGGACGTGTCCTCGCTCAGGGGAGTCTTCGCGATGTGCAGGCCAACGAGCAGGTTATTGAAGTTTATCTCGGGCGTTAAGGAGTTTACATGCTGCAGGTGAAAGAACTGAATCAATATTATGGTGGCAGCCATATTCTGCGCGGGGTGAGCTTTGAAGCGCGTATCGGTGAGGTGACATGCTTGCTGGGGCGTAACGGCGTGGGGAAAACAACACTACTAAAGTGTCTGATGGGGCTTATTCCGGCCCGTAGCGGAAGCGTGCTCTGGCAGGATAAAAATGTCACTCACTGGAAGCCGCATCAGCGGGTCAGGTCCGGTGTGGCGTATGTCCCACAGGGGCGTGATATTTTTCCGCGTTTGACGGTCGAAGAGAATCTGCTGCTCGGTCTTTCCCGTTTTTCAGCACCGGAGGCCCGGCATGTGCCTGATGATATTTACGCGCTCTTTCCTGTTTTACAGGAGATGAAGCATCGGCGTGGCGGAGACTTGTCCGGCGGGCAACAGCAGCAACTGGCCATTGGACGAGCGCTGGCAAGTCGCCCACAGTTGTTGATTCTTGATGAGCCAACGGAAGGGATCCAGCCGTCGGTGATTAAAGAGATTGGTCAGGTGATTTCTCAACTGGCGCACCGGGGGGATATGGCTATATTGCTGGTGGAGCAATTCTACGATTTTGCGCAGCAGCTGGCCGACAAATACCTGCTCATGTCGCGGGGCAGCATTATTCAAAGCGGCGATGGTAAAAATATGGAGGCCGAGGGCGTTCGGGGACTGGTTGCAATCTGAGGTATGCGACAGAGCGGCTTCGGCTCTGTCGCTATACTCATCAGCAGACCACCGTCTGCCCCCAGGGCTTGGCGCGCATGCCTTTTATCATGAGCGCCCAGGCAAGAACGATCGCCACTATCAGCGCGACAAACAGCGACCATGGCGGCAATGTGGTTAAAATGACGCCGCTGACTAATGGGTTAACCGCTGCGCCAAGCCAGCCCAACGACTGGGCGGAAAAATAGCTGGCTTTCATGCCTGCTGGCGCGATGTTGTCGATAAGCATGTATTCACCCGGCGCGTAAATGACTTCGCCGATAGTGAAAAAGGCAGCAGAAATTCCCCATAACAACAGACTGTTGCCGGAGAAAGCGAAACCGACCAGGCCAACGACAAAGAAGACTGTACCCACTGTCATCAACGGGCGGATATTCGTGGCGGTGAGCCTGCGGCCAAGTGCGTATTGCAGTGATACTACGATGGCGGCGTTAACGGGCAGGACGACTGCTACCACTTTCTCGGCAAAATCGCCATCCGCTACCACCATAACGTATTGCGAAATACAGGACGCAAAAGCACCGCCAACAAACGATGCCAGAAAGGCCGATAACGTAAACCAAAATAATGCCCGGTCGCGCAGGAGTACCGAAGGGGACCACACCGCGGCGTTTAAACCTTCTGATGGTGCTGTCGAACGTTTTACCCAGGTCTGGATAAACACCAGTGGCAATGCTGAACAGGCGGCAGCCAGCCAGAATGGCAGGTTAATGCTTTGCATCACCAGTAGAGTGCCCAGCGGTGGACCAACGGTCCAGCCAATATTCAGCACGGTATAGTTAAGCGAGAAAATTTTAGTCTTGTTGGTGGCAGACAGATTATCGGCAAACCAGGCCTTCAGCACCGTGGCGAAGACGGAGTAGGCACAGTTGATCAGGGCAAAGAGTAAAACCACTACCGCCACGTTATGCACCAGCGGGATTGCAATAAAGCCAGAAGCAAAGCCACAAATTGCTAGCAGCATATAGCGTTTTTTATCGAACTTGTCGGCCAGAATACCAAAGCCAAGGCTGAACACCACGCCAATGGTCAGCGCGACCGTCATCGCATAGCCGATCAGGTCAACGCTCAGATGATACTGCCGACTGAGGTAAATCGTCATAAATGGCAGAGTGGCGCCACGGCCAATTGTTAATAACAAAGATGACGCGAGTAACGCGAGAGTGGACCTTCTCAAGGAGATATTCATTTGCCTGCCCGACAATGCATGTTGTTATGTTTTTTTTAGATATAAGAAACAAATAGCATGTCAAAACTGTGATGTACACTCAATAAGTTGTCCGAAAATGCCTTGCGTGGCCTACCTGAAATAATGATCTGTTACGGCACAACGATTTCCGTTACTTTAACTTGTTTACAAAAATTTAATATTTGCAGGGGCGGTGGTATGTCGCGTAAAGACGGGTTGTTAGCGTTACTGGTTGTCGTGGTTTGGGGACTGAACTTTGTCGTTATTAAAGTGGGTCTGCACAATATGCCACCGCTAATGTTGGCGGGATTACGTTTTTTACTGGTGGCGTTTCCGGCAATACTCTTTGTTGCCAGGCCGAAAATCCCACTTTCGTTATTGCTCGGCTATGGCCTGACCATCAGTTTTGGGCAGTTCGCATTTCTCTTTAGCGCTATCAAATTCGGTATGCCTGCAGGGTTAGCTTCTCTGGTATTGCAGGCTCAGGCGTTTTTTACCATTGTTCTGGGCGCATTTGCTTTCGGTGAGCGCCTGCAGGGTAAACAATTGGTAGGGATTGCGCTGGCGGTATTTGGCGTGCTGGTACTGATTGAGGCCAGTCTGAACGGTCAGCATGTTGGCATGCTCGGTTTTATGCTGACGCTAGCGGCGGCGCTAAGCTGGGCCTGCGGCAATATCTTTAACAAAAAAATCATGCAGCATACCTCGCGCCCAGCCGTTATGTCGTTGGTGGTATGGAGCGCGTTAATCCCTATTGCTCCGTTCTTCCTTGCTTCATTAATTCTCGATGGTCCAACGCAAATGATCCACAGTCTGGTGGAGATAGATATGACCACCATTCTTTCACTGGTTTATCTGGCGTTTGTGGCGACCATTGTGGGTTACGGTATCTGGGGTTCGTTACTCGGACGCTATGAAACCTGGCGTGTCGCGCCGTTGTCGCTGTTGGTGCCGGTCGTTGGACTGGCGAGTGCGGCCGTGCTGCTGGATGAAACGCTGACCGGATTGCAACTGCTCGGTGCGCTACTGATCATGGCAGGGTTGTATATCAATGTGTTTGGCTTTCGGTTGCGTAAGGTTGCGTCGGTGAGGGGCTAAAAAAAGCCCCGCAGTGGCGGGGCAATATAATTACAGGTTGCGCATATTGTAATAAGGCACACCTAATTCGTCGGACTTGTCGCTGCCTGCACCCATATGATTAAAATCGAACGGGGACTGATCGTGCGCAGGGGGCATAATCATCGCGTCGCGACTGTTCTGGGTGGCAGGTTGCGCGGTCTGTTCCGCCATGCTCTGGCCCGAAATAACAAACATCAGGGCCAGCATTGCATAAGACAGAAGTTTCATGATTTCCTCGGTTACGTCGTTAACTGGCGATTAGCAATTACATTGATTGAGTGGAAGCAAATAGCGTGATTCGCCGTGCATATTCGTCATACGGTACTTATGCGGCGGAACATCAAAATAGTTTTTGAATGTCCGGGTCAGCGTCTGCTGAGACTCAAAACCGTAACGCTCTGCCAGATAAAGAATGGGCTCGTTACTCTCTTTTAATTTTTGCGCTATTTCAGTCATTTTACGGCTGCGAATGTATTGACCCAGTGAATGACCGGTTTCTTTTTTAAACATCCGTTGCAGGTGCCATTTGGAGTAACCTGAACGCTCAGACACTTTTTCCAGCGAGAGCGGCGATTCAAGGTTATTTTCGATCCAGTCCAAAATGCTATGAATAGTGATTGTGTCAGTATTGCGTCTGGACATCGTCATACCTCTTTCTGTTTACGGCAGGATTCTCTTAAGCAAGTGCTCAAGTGTGGCTACTTCATCCGCCGTTAAGTTTTTTGTTAGTTCCTGGTGCAGGTCTTGCCCTACTAATTGATGACACTGCTCGCAAATTGCTGCGCCATGCTCAGTGAGTTTCACCAGCACGCCACGCTTGTCATGTGGATTCGGAAGCCTTTCGATCCAGCCTTTACAGGCCAGTCTGTCCAGCATCCGCGTCAGGGCGCCAAGGTCGACAGACAGCACTTTTTTCAATTCGACAGGGGTGATGCACACCGCGCAACGGATGGAGCAGAGCACCTTGAACTGCGATGCCGTGATATCCAGCGGTGACAGATAGTCGTTTAGCAAACGATCTTTTTTCTGATTAACCATATAGATCAAACGACCCAGTGGGATGATTTCGTTAAACAGATCACTGGTGTTTTTCACAATGGTTGCCCTGGCAAGTAGTTAGTCACGGCTGATATTATTGCTTAGGCAAATATAAGTCAAATGAATGAGTCAGCAAATGCCACGTTTTGTTAAATCATCGGACTCAACATCCGATGAGTGAAATTTTAACGATCTGATAATTATGGTTTATACGCGTGGATGAAAAATGAATCCTTACATCGCGAAAATGGCTTATCTCGCGGATTTCACCGTATACTTGCCGTTGACGATTAACGCACAGGAAAGATGACATTATGATGGACTTGTTTAAAGCGATAGGACTTGGGCTGGTAGTCCTGTTACCGTTGGCAAACCCGTTAACCACCGTAGCGTTGTTCCTTGGCCTTGCCGGCAATATGAACAGCGCAGAGCGTAACCGTCAGTCACTCATGGCGTCCGTTTACGTGTTTGCCATCATGATGGTGGCGTACTATGCCGGGCAACTTGTGATGAATACCTTCGGGATTTCGATTCCCGGACTACGTATTGCGGGTGGGTTAATCGTTGCGTTTATCGGCTTCCGGATGCTGTTTCCGCAGCTGAAGGCGCATGATTCTCCGGAAGCGAGAAGCAAGTCAGAAGAGCTGGAAGACGAGCCGACTGCCAATATCGCCTTTGTACCGCTGGCTATGCCAAGCACTGCCGGTCCGGGAACGATTGCGATGATCATCAGTTCCGCGTCAACCGTGCGTCATGGTTCCGAATTTCCGGACTGGGTGATCATGGTTGCACCGCCGATTATTTTTGCGGTTGTTGGGATTATCCTGTGGGGCTGTTTGCGCAGTTCCGGGGGGATCATGCGCCTCGTCGGCAAAGGTGGTATCGAAGCGATTTCTCGTTTGATGGGCTTCTTACTGGTGTGTATGGGCGTGCAGTTTATTATTAACGGCGTGCTGGAAATTATTAAAACCTACGCTTAGAACGCTGTGCCCGGTAATCGTTAATGTCTACCGGGCACATTTTTCACGAATGCTGAGGCTGTTCTTCCAACGATACCGGCCATTTACGAAAGATAATCACCGACCATATCAACGCGGCAACGGCAGGCACTGCTCCGACGTAACCAATTGTAGACATCGACCAGTGTAAACTCACCTGATTGCCTACCAGCGCACCAGCGCCAATACCGATATTAAAGATACCTGAGAATAGTGCCATTGCGACGTCAGTCGCATCCGGAGCAAGCGCCAGCACTTTCACCTGCATTCCCAGACCTATCAGCATGATGGCGACGCCCCAGAAAATACTCAGGACAGCAAGGTGCATTTCGCTGTCAGCAGCGGGAAGTAACAGCACCAAACATACCGTCAACAGGGCAATGGCACTGCTAATCAGCACTGACGCATGCAGATTCCCCAGCTTACCGAAAATGACGCTACCGACAATTCCCGCGCCACCCAGAACCAGCAACAGCACGGTAGCAAAGTTTGCGCTCAGACCCGCGACGGTCTGCACAAACGGCTCGATATAGCTGTAGGCCGTGTAATGTGCGGTGACCACAATCACCGTCAGTAGATACAGACTCATCAATGCCGGACGATGGAATAACACCGGCAGGCTTTTTAAAGAGCCGGAGTGCTCACTGGGTAGTTTGGGCAGGAGCTTTATCAGGCAAAGCAAGGTAACTAACGCCCCCATACCGATGGCGAAGAAGGTTGTGCGCCAGCCAAAATACTGACCGACGATACGCCCGATTGGCAGCCCCAACACCATCGCCAGTGCGGTGCCAGTGGCAATCAGGCTGAGAGCCTGTGCACGTTTACCGGCAGGGGCCAGGCGGATCGCCAGCGATGCGGTAATCGACCAGAAAATAGCGTGCGCAAAAGCAATACCAATACGGCTAATTACCAGCACGGTAAAATTCCATGCCAGGAAAGAGAGCACATGGCTGGCGATAAACACAACAAACAGACAGATCAGCAGTTTTCGGCGCTCCACCTGACTGGTAAGTAACATAAAAGGGAGCGACATCAGGGCGACAACCCAGGCGTAGATCGTCAGCATGATCCCGACCTGAGCGGTCTGCATATTGAAGCTTTGTGCGATGTCGGACAGCAAGCCGACAGGGACAAACTCGGTGGTATTGAAAATAAAACCGGCAATGGCAAGCGTAACTACCCGTAGCCACGCGACCTTGCGGGAAACAGTGTCTGTTGTCATATCAAATAAGAGGATTAGCTGCGAAAAGGTAAGGCCACGATCTTAAAACGTTTGCTGGCGAAAATACAATCATTTTGTGATATGGATCTCATTTCATTGGCAGGGCGCCACAATGTGCTGCCGAACATTCCTCGGATTTTTAAGTATTTCAATAATAATGAAATTCCGGGCGTATGACTTCACCCGGATTTACAGGTATTCATGTTCTTTGAGGATTGCCAGTTACTCCGGGCTCTGTGATAACTGAGGGTTCAACACCTCAATAAACGCTTCCAGCTGACGTGTCATTGCACCTCTGCGCCAGACCAGCCATGTATTCAGCCAGCGCCAGTTCTCGCTTAGCGGCCAGGCGTTGACCTGATGATGCCCTGGCATACTCTCCAGCATCGATCGCGGGATTAGTGCGATACCCGCGCCGGCAATGACGCAGGCCAGCATGCCATGATATGACTCCATTTCATGAATGGTGCCGGGCATGGCGCGATCGGCATGAAACCAGCTTTCAAAATGGCGGCGATAGGAACAGTTGGCGCGAAAGGCGTAAATACTGCAACCGTTGACGTCGCTGGCCCGCTGAATGGGGGGATGGCCGTGCGGCGTCACGATCATCATCTCTTCACGGTAGACCGGCATTCCTTCAAGTCCCGGATGGGTAATCGGGCCATCGACAAAGGCCGCGTTCAATGTACCGTCGAGTACGCCGTCCAGCATTGTGCCTGAAGGACCTGTCGCCAGCGCGAACTGAATTTTGGGGTAACGCTGGTTATATTCAGCCAGCGTGGCGGGGATGCGTACTGCTGCTGTACTTTCAAGCGAGCCGAGAGAGAAGAGTCCTTGTGGCTCATCCCCGGCGACGACCATCCTGGCTTCCTCAACCAGTGCCAGGATCCGCTGGCTGTAGCGCAAAAAGTTGTGCCCGGATGGGGAAAGCCGCAGGCGCTGGTTTTCACGAATAAACAGATCAACGCCCAGGTCGGCTTCAAGCTGACGTATACGGGTGGTGAGATTGGATGGCACGCGATGCACTTTCGCGGCGGCCTGTGTAATACTGCCAGTCTCCGCGACGGCATTGAACATTTCCAGCTGCGTCAGATCCATAATCTTCTCTATTCGTGAATGGTATGGTTAATATTATTCATTTTTCAGAAAGAGTAAATATGCTCATGATATAACCATACCCTGCGATAAAAAGAGGCACTTATGACTATCACAGCAGCAACACATGCGATTTCCATTGACCCTGCCAGCGGTGAAAGGCTGACGGCGATGCCGTGGGCCAGCGCGGAAGAGATTGATCATGCGCTGAACCTTGCCGCGAATGGCTATAGCGAATGGAAACATACTTCCGTTGAGCACCGTGCGCAAACGCTGCGCCAGATCGGGCAAGCTCTGCGCCATCGTGCGGAAGAGATGGCGCGGTGTATCTCACGTGAAATGGGTAAACCCATTAAGCAGGCGCGTGCTGAAGTCGCCAAGTCAGCTGCATTGTGTGACTGGTACGCCGAGCATGGACCGGCGATGCTCAATCCGGAACCTACGCTGGTGGAGAATAATCAGGCGGTGATTGAATATCGTCCGGTAGGAACCATTCTGGCGATCATGCCGTGGAACTTCCCGCTCTGGCAGGTAATGCGAGGTGCCGTCCCGATTCTGTTGGCCGGAAATGGTTACCTGTTAAAGCATGCGCCTAACGTAACCGGCTGTGCTGCAATTATTGCGCAGGTTTTCGCTGATGCGGGTGTACCTGCGGGGGTTTACGGTTGGGTGAATGCCGATAACGCCGGGGTCAGTCAGATGATCAATGACCCGCGTATTACGGCGGTAACGGTGACAGGCAGTGTACGTGCCGGTGCGGCGATTGGCGCCCAGGCGGGTGCCGCGCTGAAAAAATGTGTGCTTGAACTGGGCGGCTCCGATCCGTTTATTGTCCTCAATGATGCTGACCTCGATCTGGCCGTTAAGGCAGCGGTCGCTGGGCGTTATCAGAACACCGGGCAGGTTTGTGCGGCAGCCAAGCGCTTTATTATCGAAGAAGGGATTGCGGCAGAATTTACTTCACGCTTTGTGGCCGCTGCGAGCGAGCTCAAAATGGGTGATCCGCTGAACGAAGAAAACGATCTGGGGCCGATGGCGCGATTTGATCTGCGTGATGAGCTGCACCAGCAGGTAGAAGCCACCCTTTCCGAAGGGGCACGGTTACTTCTCGGCGGGGAAAAAATTGCGGGTCAGGGCAATTACTATGCCGTGACGGTACTGGGCGATGTCACTCCAGAGATGACGGCGTTCCGCCAGGAGCTGTTTGGTCCGGTTGCGGCAATTACCGTGGCGAAGAATGCTGAACATGCCTTAGCGCTGGCGAATGACAGTGATTTCGGCTTATCCGCCACGGTGTTTACTGCAGATGAAGCGCTGGCGCAGAAGATGGCGTCACGCCTGGAGTGTGGTGGCGTATTTATCAATGGTTACAGCGCCAGCGATGCTCGCGTTGCGTTTGGTGGTGTGAAGAAAAGTGGCTTTGGCCGCGAACTTTCTCACTTTGGCCTGCATGAGTTTTGTAACGTGCAGACCGTCTGGAAAAACCGCCTTTGATGGTGTGGGTGCCTCCGCTGGGGGCACCTGTCTTATTTCTGCAATTTTTCTGTCATTTACTCTCCGTACACTCGCAGCTAACGCTTTGATACAGAAGAGTAATATGAACATAACGCAAATTTTCCATCGTCTAATACCCCGTCAGTTCGGTCTGTTAACCGGCATTTTTTGCATTATTGCGCTGTTCTCTGTTTTGCAGGTCGTGTCCTCCTTGATGCTCTCGGCCTCAGTCAGCGACGCACAGCATAATGAAGGGCGTAATCAACTCGCGCTTTTGCAGCAGGCAAAGGTCGATGAAGCGCGGGTGGCGTTATTATCTGCCAGCGATTTACTTAACCGTGCGGGAATTTATTTTATGCAGGATGCCGCCACCGGTTCGGACGGGAGTTGGCGTCCGTTAATGGAAGAGGCGTATCGGGCGCTGGCGCAGTCAAAAAGTGCATGGGATGCCTGGCGGGATATGAAGCCGCAGTCGGATCCGGATCTAACTGAGAGCTATCAGCGTTTTTATAGCGGTATTCAGGAGCAGGCGGATGGGCTGATGCAGTCAGGTTCCATTGATGCGTTTTTTGCCGTACCCGTGCAGGCCTTTCAGACAGACTTTAACGCTAATTACGCGCGCTTTCAGCAGGACAGTGGGCGACATGCGGAAGCTGGGCGTCAGCAGCTGTTGACCAGTCTTGAGCGTTTACAGAATCTATTTTTGTTTATTCCTCTGGTGCTGGTGGTTATCGCCTTTCTGGTCTGGCGTAGTATGTTCCGTTGGGTGATTATGCCGCTGCGACGGCTGATCGATCATATCGATATTTTAGCGGCGGGTGATCTTTCTCGGCCAGCCCCGCAGGTGAGTCAGTTTAATCGGGAAGTGACGCAATTAAGTTCGCGTATTGCTGCAATGCAGCTGGGGCTCTGCGCGCTGGTGCGGCAGGTGAATGATGCCACCACCGCAATGGTAGGAAATATCAACGAACTTGCGCAGAACAATAAACAGCTATACCAGCAGTCGGCAAAACAAAGTGAAGAGTTGAGCACTGTGACATCGCATATTTCGGTTCTGGAAACGCATGTTGAGGATAACAGTGGCTTTGCTGAACTGGCGAATCAACGCGCAGTGCAGGCGCGTGATATTGCGGCAGGTGGAGACCGAATGATGGCGACGGTAAATGCGTCAATGCAGGCGATTGTGACTCGCTCGGCTGAAATGCGAGGGATTACAACGCTTATCGACAACATTGCATTTCAGACAAATATCCTGGCTCTTAACGCGGCAATCGAGGCAGCACATGCCGGAGAGCAAGGGCGCGGGTTTGCCGTGGTTGCGAAAGAAGTTGGGCTGCTGGCGCGGAAAAGCGGTCAGTCTACGCAAAACATTCAGACACTGATTAAACACTCGTTACAGGGCATTGAAGAGGGCTTTCACGCGGTTAACGGACTGGATAAGAATTTGCAGCAGGTTATCGCACTGGTGGAAAACCTCGGCGCGTTACTGAACGACATTTCGACTGCAACGTTAAATCAGGGGAACAGTATTCACCAGTTAACCCGTCAGCTCCATGTCCTGAACGGCGAAGCCCGACAAACCAGTGATCTGGTGAATGCTGCATCTGATTCTTCCTTACAGCTTCACCATGAATCTAACCAGCTTATGCAGGCCGTGGCCAGATTCCGCCTTCCGGCCTGACGCTGCGTATTCAGCTCTGTTATACTCGCAGGCCTTTCATACCTGCGAGCAAGGAGCATGTTGTGGCCAGGGCCATGGACAATTCAATTTTAGAGACCATTGTGCAGCAGGTTCGTCCGCTGATTGGTCAGGGTAAAGTCGCTGACTACATTCCGGCATTAGCCTCCGTCGACGGTTCAAAACTGGGTATTGCTATCTGTACCGTTGATGGACAGCACTATCAGGCGGGAGATGCGCAAGAACGTTTTTCTATTCAGTCGATTTCAAAGGTGCTCAGTCTGGTCGTGGCGATGCGTCACTATCAGGAAGAGGAGATCTGGCAGCGCGTCGGCAAAGATCCTTCCGGTCATCCTTTTAACTCCCTGGTGCAGCTGGAAATGGAGCAGGGTATCCCTCGCAATCCCTTTATTAATGCCGGGGCGCTGGTGGTTTGCGATATGCTGCAAGGGCGTCTAAGCGCACCGCGTCAACGGATGCTGGAAGTGGTGCGGGCATTAAGCGGCGTGTCGGATATCGCCTATGATGCGACGGTCGCGCGATCGGAGTTTGAGCACTCGGCGCGTAACGCCGCTATTGCCTGGCTGATGAAATCCTTCGGCAATTTTCACCATGACGTGCCCACCGTTTTGCAGAACTATTTTCACTACTGCGCGCTGAAAATGAGCTGTGTGGAACTGGCGCGGACTTTTGTCTTTTTGGCAAATCAAGGGCATGCCTTTCATCTTGCTGAGCCAGTGGTCACTCCGATGCAGGCCCGGCAGATCAATGCGCTGATGGCGACCAGCGGCATGTATCAGAACGCAGGGGAATTTGCCTGGCGGGTCGGGCTTCCGGCGAAATCAGGTGTGGGTGGCGGCATCGTGGCGATCGTGCCACACGAGATGGCGATTGCTGTCTGGAGTCCGGAACTGGATCCGGCGGGAAATTCACTGGCCGGTATCGCCGTGCTGGAGCAATTAACACAACAGCTGGGGCGCTCGGTTTACTGATGAAAACGCTCGATCCTCTTTTTGTCCGGCTGGCGAAATCAACGTTTCGCTCGCGGTTTCGTCTTGGTCAGAAAGAAAGGCAGTATTGTCTGGATAAAGGGGCGCCAGTTATCGAGCAACATGCTGCGGATTTTATAGCTAAACGACTGGCACCTGCGTTTCCCGCCAATGATGGAAAACAGACTCCTATGCGTGGTCACCCGGTATTTATTGCTCAACATGCTACGGCGACGTGCTGTCGAGGGTGTCTGGCGAAATGGCATGATATACCTCAGGGTGTAGCGCTAAACGATGAACAGCAACGTTACGTTGTCACGGTTATTTACCACTGGTTAGTGCTCCAAATGAACAAGCCATAGATAACATTATCCTATGATATGCCCCCTTGAGTTGTGTAATTGTTAAAAGCAGTATGAAGGGGTCAATCTAAGGAGAAACCATGGCTTCCGGCAAACCCTGCTTTGTGCTGAGCGCGGCACAGATTCTGTCGAGAATCGACGAGCTCAGCGATGTTCTTGAACAGTGCGTCAATGACGGCGCCTCCATCAGTTTTATGCTGCCCTTTAATCGCGAAAAATCAGAGCCTTTCTGGATGAAGGTCGCGCAAAGTGTTTCTCGCGGAGAACGGATCGTTCTTGGTATGCAGAATGCGCAGGGGGGGCTTGTCGGTACCGTCCAACTCATTATCGATCAACCCGAAAATCAACCTCATCGTGCTGATGTCGCCAAACTGCTGGTTCACCCCTCAGCGCGACGCGGTGGCCTGGCCCGTGAATTGATGAACGAATTGGAAAGTTGCGCGCGTCAACAAGGTAAAACGCTGCTGGTGCTTGATACGGCGACGGGCAGTGGTGCGGAGTTGTTCTACCACAATTGTGGGTGGAAAAAGGTAGGGGTGATACCTGACTATGCCCAAATGCCCGATGGGATGCTGACCGGAACCACACTTTTCTATAAAACGCTCTAATTTGTCGCCGGGGATTGATCAAAACAGGGTTTCAATGTATTAAAGTTTGCTAACCTATTAGACCAATTCAATCAGGTTGTATGACTAATCATAAAGGGAACCCATTGTGCAAACACTAAATCGTCGCGATTTCCCCGGTGCTCAGTATCCTGAACGCATTATTCAGTTTGGTGAAGGAAACTTCCTGCGCGCCTTTGTAGACTGGCAGGTAGATCTGCTGAACGAGCATACCGATCTGAACGCTGGTGTGGTCATTGTTCGTCCTATCGAAAGTTCCTTCCCGCCATCGCTGAGTACGCAGGATGGCCTCTATACCACTATCATTCGTGGTTTGAATGAGAAGGGCGAGGCCGTCAGTGATGCCCGTCTAATTCGTTCAGTTAACCGTGAAATCAGCGTCTATAGCGAATACGATGAGTTCCTGAAGCTGGCGCATAATCCTGATATGCGTTTTGTGTTCTCTAACACCACGGAAGCAGGTATCAGTTACCACGCGGGCGATAAGTTTGACGACGCGCCAGCGGTTAGTTATCCGGCTAAACTGACGCGTCTGCTGTTCGAACGCTTCAGCTATTTTAACGGCGCATTGGATAAAGGCTGGATTATCATCCCTTGCGAACTGATTGATTATAACGGTGATGCGCTGCGTGAACTGGTTCTGCGCTACGCTCAGGAATGGGCGCTGCCGGAAGCGTTTATTCAGTGGCTGGATCAGGCCAATGCATTTTGCTCCACGCTGGTGGACCGTATTGTTACCGGCTATCCGCGTGATGAGGTAGCTAAGCTCGAAGCTGAACTGGGCTATCATGATGCTTTCCTCGATACCGCAGAACATTTCTATCTGTTTGTCATTCAGGGGCCGAAGTCATTAGCCGCAGAACTACGTCTGGATAAGTATCCGCTGAATGTCCTGATCGTGGATGACATCAAACCGTACAAAGAGCGCAAAGTGGCGATTCTCAACGGTGCTCACACCGCGCTGGTCCCTGTTGCCTGGCAGGCAGGGTTGGACACCGTGGGTGAGGCGATGAATGACGCTGAGATTTGTGCTTTCGTGGAGAAAGCGATCTATGAAGAGATCATTCCGGTACTGGATTTGCCACGTGATGAGTTAGCTTCTTTCGCCAGCGCGGTAACCGGTCGATTCTGCAACCCGTATATAAAACATCAGCTGCTGTCGATTGCCCTGAATGGCATGACCAAATTCCGCACCCGTATATTGCCGCAACTGCTGGCAGGGCAACAGGCCAGCGGTAAGCTGCCGGCGCGTTTGACGTTTGCGCTTGCCGCGTTAATTGCTTTTTATCGTGGAGAGCGCAACGGTGAGTCTTATCCGGTTCAGGATGATGCGCACTGGATAGAACGTTTTCAACAGCTGTGGTCCCAGCATCGCGATCGCCAGATAAGTACCGAAGCGTTGGTCAAATCTGTACTGGGTGTCAAAGAACACTGGGAACAAGATCTGACGCAGGTTTCTGGACTGGTGGAACAGGTCTCTGCCGATCTGGATACCATTCTGGCAAAAGGTATGCGTGAAGCCGTTAAGCCACTTTGCTAAGACGACTACCGACAACCCGGCTCAGGCCGGGTTTTTTCTGGATATACATTAGTTACAACATACTGTGTGTTTATATCATAAACCCGGTCTGTGACTTAGGTGCGGCTTCATTTTAAGCAGGGCAAAAGTTGTTGGGTTAATGTTGCGATTAACTTGCAACATTGATCGCTATCGCGTCTAATGTGACGGATTTCACATTTTCCCGAAGATAACCATGATCGTTCGTCCCCAACAACACTGGCTGCGCCTGATATTCGTCTGGCATGGTTCAGTATTATCTAAAATATTCTCACGGTTGCTGCTGAACTTCCTGCTCTCCATCGCCGTTATCATCATGTTGCCCTGGTATACGATGTTGGGTATTAAATTTACCCTGGCACCGTTCAGTATTCTGGGCGTGGCGATTGCTATCTTTTTAGGTTTTCGCAATAACGCCTGCTATTCACGTTATGTCGAAGCCAGACACCTGTGGGGACAGTTGATGATTGCTTCCCGATCGCTACTTCGCGAGGTGAAAACCACCTTACCGGATGACGCTGAACTGGGGCAGTTTGTTCGTCTGCAAATCGCATTTGCCCACTGTTTACGCATGACATTACGTCGAAACCCACAGGCAGAGCCGTTGGCGAAATATCTCAGCGAGAAAGATCTGCAGACGGTATTTGCCGCACAATCGCCAGCAAACCGCATTTTGTTGCTGATGGGGGAGTGGTTGGCCATACGCAGACGTGATGGACAGCTGTCCGATATATTATTTCATAGTTTAAACAACAGATTAAATGATATGTCGGCAGTACTGGCAGGTTGTGAGCGAATCGCGAATACACCAGTTCCGTTTGCTTATACTTTGATCCTTCATCGCACTGTTTATCTGTTTTGTATCATGCTGCCATTCGCGTTGGTGGTGGATCTTCACTACATGACGCCGTTTATTTCAGTGCTTATTTCCTATACTTTTATCTCGCTCGATGCGCTTGCGGAAGAGCTTGAAGATCCGTTTGGTACTGAGAACAATGATCTGCCGCTGGATGCGATTTGCAATGCAATCGAAATCGATTTACTGCAAATGAACGATGAAACTAATGTGCCAGCAAAACATATGCCGGATAAACATTACCAACTAACTTAGTTTCGTTCTGTTTCCCACCATGCTGGCCGCATATCAGAAAACGAATGAAACTCCGGCGCCAGATCTTCATCATTAGGATCGTCAAAAGCGCCGGCTAAAAGCGCAATGACCGGAGCGTCATCGATAGCGCCCACGGAACTACCGCACTGAGGGCAAAAAGCCCGACTGGTGGTTTCAGATGAGCGCCAGGTTGTCGGTTTTCCGGCTTTTCCCGTCCATTCTACATTTTCTGCATCAAACTCAATCCAGACGACGGTTGGGGCCCCCGTATGTTTCCGGCATATATCGCATGAGCAGGTATGGGAATTATTAGGACTGCTGGCAGTGAAGCGGATCGAGCCACACAGACACCCACCAATGTAGACTTTAGACATAACAACTCCCGTCAGAAACATGTGGCAAGACACTAGCAGATGCCAGACATAGCCACTAGATCCTTATGATAAAAAGGCGAGGGCGCGCATACTCGGTAGCCCAGTCCTGTGATCTGTCTGATGATAAACGCTTAACTATTGCGTCTGGCAACAATAAACAACCGCGGAAATGCCAGCAAAATATTGCCGTTTTCCTGCAACGGATATTGATCCTGAAGCAGTTCATGGTAGCGAGCCAGGTAATGACGCTGCTCGCTTTCGCTCAAATCCTGCAACCAGGGGCGTAGTCCCGTTGAGCTTACCCAGTCGATAATCGCCTGATGCGAATCCATAATGTGATAATACGTTGTACGCCAGATATCCACATCACAACCCGCTTCGGTCAAAATATCATAGTAGGCGTGAACGCCAGGAAGCGGAGCACGCCCCCGGTCGGGGTAATCTTGTTCATAAGCCACTTCGCGCATCAGTACATGCGTGGGCTCCAGCCAGTTATACGGCATTTGCACGGCCAGAACACCGTTGTGACTCAGTTGTGAGACCAAATGTGGGAATAATTCATAGTGATCGGGCACCCACTGTAACGACGCATTTGCATAAAGCAGATCCACGGGATGCTCGGGCTGAAACTGGCTAATATCCGCTTCGATAAAATGGCAGTCAGGTAATGCGTTGC
Source organism: Citrobacter freundii complex sp. 2024EL-00216 (assembly GCF_043945515.1). Taxonomy (NCBI): domain Bacteria; kingdom Pseudomonadati; phylum Pseudomonadota; class Gammaproteobacteria; order Enterobacterales; family Enterobacteriaceae; genus Citrobacter; species Citrobacter freundii complex sp. 2024EL-00216. Next base: position 22,432 of record NZ_JBIMRA010000017.1, read on the forward strand.
GCGCTTCATTCAGCATAGCAGGTGAAGAATCGACACCTGTTGTCTTTGCCGTGGGCCAGCGCTGATGCAGCAATGCCGTACTGTTTCCCGGACCACAACCAAGATCAACAACTGAGCGGACATTTTCTAACGCCACACGGCTGAGTAATTCTGCTGCGGGTCTTGAACGTTCAGTTGCATATTGCAGATAAAGCGAAGGGTTCCAGTCGGCCATGTATAAATCTCCAGTATGAGAGGAAAAGTCGGAAAAGGACGGTATAAGACCTTGCCGATGAGCCACTTATTTTAGAAGATTATATGAAAATGAATGATAAGGGCAGGAATATGCTGGAAACATCAAGGTTGATATTACGACAGTGGGAGGCTAAAGACCGAGCCCCTTTTGCTGCACTCAATGCCGATTCTGACGTGATGCGTTTTTTCCCCGCGCCGCTACAGAAAGCTGAAAGCGATAACCTGGCCGATAGATTTAGTGAAGGTATTGCAGAACGCGGCTGGGGATTTTGGGCCGTAGAGCTAAAAGAAACACACCAGTTTGTGGGCTGTGTGGGGTTGCATCCACAACCTGATAAATTTCATTTTTCACCCTGTACCGAAATTGGCTGGCGCCTTGCTAAAGCATACTGGCACCAGGGTCTGGCGTTAGAAGCCGCGCAAGCGAGTCTTGCATTTGCTTTTGACGTACTGGCGCTAAATGAAGTCGTTTCATTTACTTCTGTGCTGAATAAACCGTCAGAGAATCTGATGATACGACTTGGTATGAATAAAACAGAAGAGTTCACGCATCCCGCGTTGCCGCCAGATCATCGATTGGCACAACATGTTCTGTATCGTCTTTGCCGATAATTAATCAGTCTATTTTGCTCCTTTTCTCATATCAGAGAAAATAACTAAGCCAATTCCAGCCAAAATAATGACGCTTGCGAGAAGGATTCTGACGGTGAGCGTTTCGCCCAAAAATAGGATCCCACCGAGAGTGGCCAGACAAGGTACGCTGAGTTGAATAGTACTGGCCGTTGTGGACCTGAGTAAGGGGATCAATGAATACCAGAGCAGATATGCACCTCCCGATGTAATTGCACCAGAAAGCACGCCCAGAACTAATCCATATATATCAATATGAAGATGAGAGCGGAAGAACAGAGGGATAATCAATGCGACCGGGATTGCCAGGATGAAATTCCCCCCGGTTGAGGCAGCAGCATCCGTGATTTTTTTCCCTGTGATACTGTAGAAAGCCCAGGCTAACCCAGCAATAACCATCATTATTGCAGCATACAAGGAAGGGCGTTCTGCACCAGGAAGCAGCAATATGGCTATTCCAGCCAATGCCCCGAGTATTCCTGTTATTTTTAAAATTACGAGCTTTTCTCCCTGAGCTATCCCCCAAACTGTCATGACGAACTGAACGGTACCAAAGAGCAGCAGGGCACCAGCACCGGTGCTGAGAGAAACATAGGCAATGGAGAATGAAAAAACATAGATGCAAAGTAGCAGGGCATTTAACCACTTGAATTCAAATTTTCTGCTGTCAGATGTTATCGCAATAAAAAAGAAAAGGGCAATTGCGCCACTTATCAACCGGAGGCTGCTGAATGAAATAGCATCAGCATGCATCCCCTTCAACGCGAGTCGGCAAAGTACGGAGTTGCCGGCAAATGCGACCATTGCGATGATGATTCTGATGAGCAAGATAACGTCCTTTAGTCGATACGATAATTAGCGCAAGATGCAGGTGTTGTCTTTAAAAACAGGTGTGTTGATTAACATAATTGCCAACATCAACGACTCTATTCGTGTTGGGATCGACATTAAGAACGACAAAACGCATTTGCGGGCAGAACAGCTCTGCACTTTTCTTGCTGCATTCAGTTTGTAGCCATCGATGCTCACCCTGTTCGGTTACAACCGTGTTCACGTTTCCGTATTCGCTGCACACAAAACCTTTTTCAGTTGCTCTTTGCCTTGCTCCCTCCAGGCTCAGACCAATAACATTCAGCTCATCGACCTCTTTGGCATGTGTGCTGTCGGAAACACGGGTTAATGTGCAGCTCGACAGCGTAGAGGTAAATAGTAGCAAGAGCATGAAGCGTAGGATGGTTTTGCTTTTTTTGTTTCGCATTGTCCGATATGTACTCAATTTTATTATCGTATTTCTGAAAGTAAGTGAAGTCACCTGGTTCAGTATATAACGAACGATTACATACCATTGCTTAAAAATCAAAGATGTGCGGCTTTATATTTTTAAATGAAAGCTACCAAAGCCAGAATCTCATGACGTAATAATTGAGACTATGTACTTTTGGTCAGAGGTATGCGTTTCAAATTAGCGACGATAAAGATAAGAGCCTTCCCAGAGTTCACATCAAATGAAGATCTCATTCTGACTAACATTGCGTAAGTGAAAGGCTGGTCTATGCTAAAAAAAGCAATCAAATTTGCGTTGGCTTTTTGAATAATAACGATAATTCTCGTGTTTTCGGTGGCGAATATGAACAGGATTGTGATCGCTTTTTTAATGTGCTTTCTTTCCTCTTTGGTTGTTAACACATATGCGGCGGAACCTCGTCAGGAGCCCACCGAAAAGGAACGCGCGCGAACGGTTTATATTTTTCATCAACCGATTGTCATGCTCCAGGCGAAATTCGGCCTTACCACGCCAGAGGAGCGGGTGCTGCGCATCCGCAATACGCTACGAAATTTCACTGAAGCCGATGTTCGCGAACCGCTACAAGTTGTGTCGGTCACGCGTTATAACCAGCCGGGAAGGCTTATCGTGATGAACGGTAAACCGGTGATGTTGCTGACACAAGGCGATCTTGACGAAGGAGACGATCTTACGCTCGACCAGGCTGCGCAGCGCGTACTGACGCGCATGGAGGCGCAGCGGTCTGCATTGAGCGATCAGTATAACAGCGGCTGGCTGGCGCTGTCGGCGGTGAAAACGGTGGCTGGTCTGGTGGGACTGGTGCTGTTTTGGTTCGGTGCATACCGTTCCTGGCGTTGGGTCAGACGCGTTTATCGTCGTCGCATTTTTGAGAACAAAAGCTGGATCCCCCAGAGTTGGCGGCGTTTTATCGGCGCTATCGAGACACGCCTGTACGCACTGTTGATGATCCTGCTGGGTATCGTTGCACTTTACGTTTGGCTGAGTTGGGTCTTTAGCCTGTTTCCCTGGACGCGCGTCTGGGGAGAGTCCCTTGGTGACTGGTCTGTACGCGTAGTGCGTGATATTGCATTGTCGATTGTCTCAGCGTTACCTGGCTTGATGATCGTCCTGATCATTTTTCTCATCACGGCGTTCATCCTGAAGTTGCTTAAGGTAGTTCTCAACCAGGTGGAGGCAGGGCGCTTGCAGTTGCCTGGAATTCATCCAGAAACCGTGGGCGCAACCCGGAAGTTAATCTCTGTGGTGGTGTGGCTCTTTGCGCTATCTGCAGCCTATCCCTTTTTGCCCGGTGCCAATTCACTGGCGTTTAAAAGTATCAGCGTTTTCTTTGGCCTGATGCTCACGCTGGGGTCGGCCGGGGTGATGAACCATGCAATGAGCGGACTGGTTTTGATCTATTCGCGCGCGCTGCGCAAAGGCGACATGATTCGGGTAGCGGACAACGAGGGATTGGTAAGCGAAATTGGCATGCTCGCGACCAAAATTATCACTCGTGAAAATTACGTGGTCACAGTGCCAAATGCGGTAGTGGTTAGTGGAAAAATTACTAACCTTAGCGCGCAAAGCACCAACGGCGGCGTCAACCTGACGGTCGGCGTTACCATTGGCTACGATACGCCCTGGCGCCAGGTCCACGCAATGCTGGAGTTGGCAGCCAAGCGGGCCAAAGGAATCGATCTTTCACAGCCGCCGTTGGTGCGTCAGCTGAGTCTGATGGACTGGTATATTTCCTATGAATTGCAGGTGCGCCTGCTGCCGGATGTATCTCTGGCCGATGCCCGTAATGAACTGCATAGCAATATTCAGGACGTCTTCAACGAATTTAACGTGCAGATTATGTCTCCGAATTTTGTGCTACAGCCAGAAAACAGCGTGATGGTGGCCAAAGAGAATTGGTATACCGCACCCGCAACACCGCCAGAAGGCGGGAAATAATGCGTTGGCTTTTTCTGCTAATTCCTCTGCTGTGCTGGCGCGCTATGGCGACAGGGCTTATTGATCCTGAAGACGGCATGGTGGACATGAGCCGTTATTTACAAGAAAACCCGTACGGTTTTCTACCGATTCCGCTGGTTATTACCGAACCGGCCGTTGGTTATGGCGGCGGCCTGTTCGGTCTGTTTCTGCATGGCAAGGGACGACAGGTTGATGGGCAGTTTATTCCTCCGGCCATGAGCGCGTTTGGCGGTGGCGGAACGCAAAACGGTACCTGGTTTGTAGGTGGGGGGCATCGCCACACCTGGCAGGATGACCACATTCGCTATCTGGTTGCAGGAGGCTATGCCGATGTCAATCTGGATATATATTCCGGTGACGTATTGGGCTTTGGCAATAACCGGGCCGTGGAAACCGAAACTCGCGGTTATGGCGGTATGCAAAAGCTTCTCTTTCGCGCAGGGGATTCTCCCGTTTTTCTGGGAGCATCACAGTTCTGGGCAAAGATGAATATCTCCGCCCGCAATAATCCGCTCGTCAACCAGGTATGGCGGCAGCTATTGGGTGAAAGCAGCATCACCTCTGCATTGGGGCTGGTAGCGGAATACGACACAACTGATAACTTCTTTTGGCCCGGACGCGGGCTTTCTCTTAGCGGCGAGTATCAATTCTACGGCCACTATCTTGGGGGCGACTATCGCTACGACCTGCTGACGCTCGAAGGCAAGTTTTTCCTGCCACTGAACGCCGACTGGACGCTTTCACTTGCAGGGGACTATCAAACGCTGTCGCAGCAGGATAAACATCTGCCACCAATGGCGCGCCCTTATATCGAACTTCGTGGTATCTCTCGCTATCGCTACCAGGGGGATGACGTGAGTACCGTTCAGACGCAGTTAGCCTGGCAAATGTCGTCGCGTTGGATTGTTTTGGGCTTTGTCGGTGCTGGAAGTGCGGCAGACAGTACATCAGAGCTTTACCGTAGCGCAGAAGTGGCCTGGGGCAGCGGTATTCGATATTTGATTGCGCGCGAATACGGACTGCGTACCGGTGTAGATGTCGCTTTTAGCGATAACGAACAAGCAGTTTATTTTAATGTTGGCTCTGGCCTGTAGGGATGAGCGGAATGAATGAGGACAAATAATGAAATGGTTCCACGCGGTTGTTCCGTTGTTGTGGGTTTCCGGCGTGGCCAGCGCAGCTGAAACTGATGCCAGCACGTTTCCGATTTGGGGCGAGGAGGCCAGGGCGCGGGGATATGCCATTCCGCTACCGTTTGGCATCAACCTGAGCTATATGAACATGCGGCAAAATATTGATGTCGATAGCATCAGTTTTTCCGGACTGGCGCTTGGCAATCACCCGATTCCTGTCGATATGTTCAATATTGATGCAGGCCATACGCGTGAACAGAGCAAAACTGAAAACCTGCGTCTGGACATGTGGGTCTTCCCGTTTTTGAACATTTACGGGCTGGTAGGGCACACACGCGGATCGTCGGTCTCGAATGTTTCAGTAGATGCAGACCCTTCGCGCTACACCGGTGTTGACCGCATTATCGCATCATCTGTGCATCAGCTTTATCAGAGCGGTGAGCTACAGGATATTGATTTTGTTCTAGATTTTAAAGGCACAACCTGGGGAACTGGTATTACTTTGGCAGGAGGATACGAAAACTGGTTTGCCCTGGTGGATACCAACTATACCCGTACTGATTTTGACATTCTGGATGGCAAAATTTCAGCCCTTACTGTGTCTCCCCGTGTTGGGTATCGCTTTAAATTTCAGGGGCCGGTGGGCGAATCGCATCTGAGCGTCTGGGTGGGGAGTATGTACCAGAATGTGCAGCAGGAGTTCAGGGGTAGCCTCTCCGATCTGCATATGCCCGCTGAGCTTCAGCCACTGATCCAGGCCGTAAACCAGGATGGCAACGGGCGATTTGATGTTAAACAGAATCTGACCTCTCCGTGGAACATGCTGCTGGGGACTCAGTTTGAAATGACACCACAATTTAACGTCCTGACGGAGTTTGGATTTAACGAACGCAATAGCTTCTTTATTGCCGGTGAATATCGCTTCTGATGAACGGTTATCGCGTCATGTTGACATCGCTATTGGCTCTGACGACCTGGTCTGCGGAGGCGTTAACATTGGATCAACCCTCAATTGACGCTTTCCTCGGGAAGCTGGGTGCGGATAACCAGTACGATCCGGCAAAAGGGGTGAACTGGAGCGTGTTGCCGGGGCCATTTTACACTCCAGAGCTGAAGCTGGGTCTTGGCATGGCGGTGGCGGGGATCTACCGGGTGGATGCGGCAGATAAAACAACTCAGAACTCTTCTGTTTCCTTGACGGGTTATGTCAGCGCCAGCGGGGCGTTGGGAATGGGGATCAGCAGTTATACCTTTTTTACCGACGACCGTTGGCGATTGTTTGTGGACGGCTCAGTGAACAAAGTGCCAACGGGTTTTTGGGGCATTGGCTACGACGCAGCCCAGGGTAATGAACAGGATTACACCAACAACTCCGTGAGTTTGCATCCTGTATTGATGCGAGAAATCGCTGAACGCGTTTATCTCGGCGCGGGTTGGGATTTTTCTTCTATGCAGGCGGACGTTGACGATCCGCATCAGGGGGACGTGTTCAGCCTAAATAATGCGCAGACATCGCCGTTATCGTCTGGACCCAGTGTAAGTCTGAGTTACGACACGCGTGACGTTGTCACGCGTCCACAGCATGGACACTATTTTAAGCTGGAGTACACCTGGTTTGATCCGTCTTTTGGTTCAGATACTCATTTTACGGCAGCACAGGTTCAATACGATCGTTACCTTTTACTTGATGACAGGACTGTGCTGGCGTTCGATTTATGGGGACGTTTCACTCGTGGAGACGTGCCGTGGGATCGTTTATCAATGGCCGGAGATGACCGCCGTCTGCGGGGGTATTACCAGGGGCGTTATCGGGATAAGGATGTGGTAAGTGGGCAGGTGGAATATCGAAAAAAACTCAACTGGCGACATGGTTACGTGTTGTGGTTGGGCGCAGGAGCTTTAGGCAGAAACATTGACGATATGAGACATCATCCGATCTTACCTAATGCGGGTGTCGGTTATCGCTTTGAAGTGAAGCCCGCCATGAATATCCGCCTGGATTTAGGTTTTGGGAGAGAGAGTGCAGGATTCTATTTTCAAATTGCGGAGGCATTCTGAATGGCTAAAGGATTTCTGTTTTTACTGCTCGTAGCCGGATTTGCCTGCGCGGAAGTTCCTGGCCTCACTCTTAAACAAGCGCATAAGGCATATCCCGTTGTCGGCCATTTAGCACCGCCGGAGTCACTACGCCCATGCTGCGCGTTTGGCTATGATCTTCATGTCAGGGCGATAGGTGTGCCGATCCCTGTCTACCAGATTGGCAATGTATTAACGTTAGATTCACTGGGGCGTCATCACTATAACGATAGTGCGTTGGGGGCCGTGAAAAATATCGTTGGACTGAGTGAGGAAAAAGACGGACTGCTTTATACCCACCGTGGGGGTTTTATCGACATAGCGCACGTTCGCGATACGGCGGATAACACCTTTTACCTCTTTTCTCGTATTTATCCAAAACTTGGTCAACAGTGGCGTTTTTTTTACAGCGAAGAATTGGGCGTCAGACGGATACAGCTACACGGTTTCACACCTCCTGCAGCAATGGCGCAGCGTTACACATTGGCCGCCTGGTTGGCGGGGAATCTGGCCTTTGAACTGGCTCAATGGCACGAAATTGCACAGTGGTATGGATTCGAGTCTGTTCCCGGTTTTTCTGAGCAGATTTCTGCATTTTCCCCGGAAGATCTCTATTCAAATCTACTGGGTGCTCGTATCGCCATCAACGTGATTTTACAGGGCAGGGTGGAATCCATTGCGGCCTACAACGCGGCGGTGGATCGCGAACTGCAGCGGGTTTTACTGCAACTTGGCGTCGCAACCCGGACTGAAACTGAGCGTAAGTTTCGCGAATTGGACGGTGACTGGTGGAACAGTAAACGTAGGGTTCCAGATAAATTCCTGGTGTTAAAGCGTAACTATAATCTTGAGCATAACCGGTTACCAACCCCAGTTTCGTACGAGAACGCCACACCACTGCAACTGACTTTTCCCGCCGTGATCGAAGGATATCGGCTTGCGCGCCTGGGCGAGTTACAAATTTACCCGGGCACTTCCATGCAATCGCTTCCGCGACCGAAAACTTATTACGCACCAGATAGTTTTCAGTCCCTGGCTGACACAGCGAGTGAAGCAGACAAAATTCAGCTCGAACGTATGCACAAGTCACGCTTTTAATCCGGTGCTTTTGCCTGACAATTTAAATGCTGCGAGCTACGCTTTTACAGACGCTAACTACTTCAATAATGAAGAAATTCTGCAGGTGGCATATGAAAAAATTGACCTTGATTTATCTTAGTCTTTTTTGTTCGCCGTTAGCACAAGCTAGCGCACTCTATTTTTATGAAATAGGCACCGAAGATACGGCTTTGGCAGGGGCGGGGCAGGCAGCGCGTGCGCAGGATGCCTCCACCATCGTGACTAACCCCGCAGGAATGACGCGACTTCCGGATCATATGTTCACCGGTGGATTACAGGCAATGGATGGTGATGTGTCCTACACCCTTGAAGACGAGACGGGGCGTAAAAGTCCCGGTGACATCATGCGCTTCTTTCCAAATGCCAGCGCATTCTATGCTCAGAAGGTGAATGACGATCTTTATGCTGGTATTGGGCTATACGGAAATTACGGTCTGGGGATCGATTTTGGCAATTGGTCCGGCGACCGGCTGATTAAGAAAAGCACCATGGTTGCGATGACGCTCAGTCCATCGCTGGCTTATAAGCTTAGTGACAGGGTTTCCGTTGGTGGCTCTGTTAACGTCAATTACGGTTTTCTGTCACTCACTCGAAATGTTGATGGCAACGATGAAAAAGAAAAGGATCATGACTGGGCGATGAGCTATCGTCTGGGATTATTGATGGAACTGACCGATCAAACCCGCGCCGGTATCGCCTGGACCAGCAAAACTGAGTACGATTTTGATATTGACGGCAAAGCGCGTTTCCCGAACTTACCGAACGTGGAATACGATTTGCCTATTTCTGCACAGGTACGTGCTCCACAGCAGATTATGTTAAGTCTGGTCCATGACATTAATAAACAGTGGTCAGTGATGGGCGATCTTGGCTGGCAGGACTGGAGTCAGTTCGGCGCGCCGCAAATAACGGTGGTCGGGCAAGAAGTTGATAAGTCCAGTCGTCTTAAGGATTCGTGGCATACGGCTTTAGGTGTGCAATTTCGACCTACGGAACAATGGCGTTTGAATGCGGGCGTAGCTTTTGATAGTACTGTCTATAATTCGCAAAGCGATGTGGCGCTGACGTTGCCGACCGGTGATGAATGGCGATTTGCTACCGGAGCGCAATATCAAATTACACCACAAAGCAATATCGGTGCTGCCGTGTCGTATCTGCATATGCAGTCGTCCCACGTACAGTCACCATCAATTTATCAGGGGAGTTACGATAATCCGTATCTGTGGTTTGCCAGTGTGAACTACAGTTATCAGTTTTAATGTTCAGTGAAGTGAGAGTCGCGGTGGAATTGTAGAAGACATAAACAGCTATTTGCATAACCAGCTGTAGTCGAGAGCCATCATCCAGAACTGTTAGCGCTGTTGAGGAAACTGTGCTTGAAAGGGTTTTGAGGCGTCATTATTGAGCAGCACAAGGATGACCATAAAGCATCAGATTCAGCCTTTATCTACGTTAGTGCGCATAATGTATATTATGTTAAATGCAATTTGATACGTACTCAGTTAAGTCCCCATGTGGCCCACGTTTGGCCATTGACCTCCTCTGCTCATTACAATCATGAAAGCCTGAGAAACAGAGTTCGTTCCTGCAGTTGAGATGCTTTGAATCCGTGGTGAAGATAAAAACGATAAGGCTTATGTATAGCAACTGCTATACAGTCTCGTACAACTCAATACTCTGATAAGCAACAATAAAAAACCCGCCAGTGCTGGCGGGTTATGGCATGGTTTGTCTCTACAGTTAAGGAGTTACCATGTTAAACCAGAAATCAAAGCTATCTAAATACCCGAGGAACTCATCAAGCTTGGCATGATTGCCGGAAATTTGTACATCACCCTTCTCTTCTGCCTGTTTCAGCGATTCTTCCTTGAGAATAATTTTGTTCAACGTTGCACGGTTAAGCGTAATGGAGGCATCAGCGTTGCTGGCCTGTGCATCAGCGCTATGGTTAAGAACACCGTTTTCCAGTTCCAGTTTGTATTTACCGCCGTCAGCACCTAAATCGACGTTGAAGACTGCCTGCGCATTTGCCGCTTTTTCTCCGTTAATATGTACCGCGAGATAATCAAAGAACATCTCTGGTGACATGGCTTTAACGGTATCCGGGCTGGCGGTATTTGGTGTCGCGCCTTTTACCACACCGTTGCGTAATTCTTGTGCACCCGTCAGATAAAAATTACGCCATGGACCGGACTCAGCCTGGTAACCCATTTGTTCAAGGGCATCGGCTTCCAGATTACGGGCTTCTTTATTGCTCGGATCAGCAAAAACGATATTGTTAGTGACTTGCGCCACCCAACGGTAATTGCCCTGGGCGTAATCCGTTTTCGCTTTTTGCATGATTGCATCGGCGCCGCCCATATAATCGACATATTTCTTCGCGGCATCAACGGGCGGTAATTCATTCAGTGTTGCCGGATTACCATTGAACCAGCCGAGGTAAAAGACATACGTTGCTTTCACATCATGGCTGACAGAACCATAGTATCCACGGCTGGCCCATGATTTTTCCAGGCCAGACGGCAGTTTGAAGTTAGCGGCGATTTCGTCACGGGTCAGCCCCTGGTTAGCCATGCGCAGCGTCTGATCGTTGATGTAACGGTACATATCACGCTGACTTTTCATTAACTTCACCACATTTTCATTACCCCAGGTCGGCCAGTGGTGCTGAGCAATAATAATGTTTGCCTTTCCACCCCAGCGGCCAATAACGTCATTGATATATTTTGACCATGCCAGCGGATCGCGGATCTTCGCGCCACGTAATGAATAAGTGTTATGCAGCGTATGGGTGACATCCTCTGCAGCTTCGATCATTCCCTTCTCTTCTACATACCACAGCATTTCAGAAGGTGCTTCCGATCCCGGCGCCATCATGAAGTCATAGGTTAGACCGTCGATAACTTCTTTCTGCCCGGTGTGGGTAATATAGTTAGTGGGTTCAATCAGCGTCACCGTACCGGCGGAGGTTGTCGTCCCCAGACCCGCACCGACCTGACCTTTTGCATCCGGTTTAAGCAGATTGCCGTACATATAACTGGCTCGGCGACTCATGGCGTTACCTGCCATAATATTTTCAGATACAGCTTCCTTCATAAAACCAGCCGGTGCATATACCTTCACTTTACCGGACTTCACATCCGCTTCATCAATCACGCCGCGGACGCCACCGTAGTGGTCAACATGGCTGTGCGTATAAATGACGGCAACAACGGGTCTTTTACCGCGATTCTTATAATAAAGGTCCATTCCTACTTTCGCGGTTTCTGCCGAGACAAGCGGATCAATGACCGTAATGCCCTCTTTCCCTTCCATAATTGTCATATTCGAGAGATCAAGATTACGGATTTGATACACGCCATCAGTGACCTGGAACAAGCCGCCAATATTGATCAACTGCGACTGACGCCACAGGCTTGGATTAACCGTGTCGGGGGCTTTTTCGCCCTCTTTGATAAAGGCATATTGCTGAGGGTCCCAAACAACATTTCCCTGCTTACCTTTAATCAATTCACTGGGAAGCGGAGCAATAAAACCTTTATGAGCGTTCATAAAATCGGTTTTATCACTGAATGGCAATTGACCATATAAGGCGTCATTCGCACTTTTGGTCTGAGCAGTCGCATCTTTTGCCCCTTCCTGTGCCAATACAGGTAGTGATATTAATGATGTTGAACACACGCCAGCTAATGCCAGATAACTCACTAGTTTATTAAGTTTCATAAATCCTCACTAATAATATATTAGAAACCCTGCTGCTCCGATTGTTGAGAAGCTTCCGTAATACTGTGTTTATCAGGTTTCTATGATCTAATGCTCGTAGGCTAACATGATCTTATGAAACAATATAATGCAATGACATTTAATTTTAAATTTCATTTTGTTTTTATTTAAACAAAATAGCTGTAGACACCTGACTGTATAAAAAGATAATGGCTGGCATCCATTGTCTTTAGAACACTATATATGCGCACTCTCTATCTACTTCTCATCACTGGGATACTTTCTGGCTGTAATACTTCTCCCCCAGAGAAAGTTGTTAAAATCAATAAAATGGTGATCCCTGTTGTTCAGGCACAACCCGAGTCAAAATCAAGTAGTGACTCGGCATCCCTGTCCTTATACCAGGATAATAAACAGCAAATTGAAAACGTCGTGAGTTCGTTAAAAAATGAATATCTTCATGAGGTTAAGCCAAGAGAGATGTTTGACGTTCATAGCCAGGCATACCAGGTTTATGCTTCTTTAACCAAGCTCGAACAAATGCAGCAAATGAACAATTTTTATTATAAGGAGCATAATCAAACAGGACTGTTAAGCATTAATCAGTCCGTGAACTCTCTTATTGAATAACAAGAAATCCTCCTCAGAGAATGATGAGGAGGATTTTTTGCGATTGATATATAGCATGCCACTACAATAGAATATTAAATTTAGAAAATCGATTTGTAACTTGTTTGTGGGTTTATTTAAAAGCGCTCAGGTAATTTATTGATGGAAGTAAGATACCCTCCGCGTTCAAAATCAATATACCCTCCTTTTTTTAACGCAGATACAACATTTAAAACACTGCTGCGCGATAAGTGGGTCCGATCCTGAATATAATCCAAAATAGAAACTCGCTTGCGCGTCTCTTCCGGCAACAAAATCATCTCTTCGAGGTGGTTACGTATCACTGAATAAGTACGCTGCTGTACGACTAAATCATCACGATAAAAGAGATAACCCGTATGATATGAAAGCACTGCCGCCGCATCTTCCCACAAGCCTTGTTGATGAAAGAGTTCTCGTGCTTTATCGGCATCAACGCGTAATAAGGTTGATTCAGCTTCAGCGCGCAATAAATGGCCGTGTACCGGTTGGATCATTTCGGCAATACCGAACAGATGGGGTTCATAGACGGTCACGATTAACAGACCATCAGAAGAACGTAAAATGGACAGCTCCCCTTGCAAAAAAAGGTAGAGTTGAGGCTTATTCTTGTATTTCCACATGATACGACGCCGCGGCACAACCTTCATCTTTTCTGCAATCGGTTCAAGTGCTTGCATTAAGCGTTGTATGCTTTGTTCTGGGCGTACCGGAGGTGAAATTTGCATAATCAAACCTGTATTATTTTGATCGAGAAAACAATATGCTTTTACCTATATTCCATGAAGGTAGTACAGATTCATATTAAAACCATAAATTGCTCAATAATAAAAGTACAAATTTATTTTTATTTAAACGAGCGTGAGTGATAAGACCACCAGCAGATGGTCACCAGACACCGCCGGATAGATAATCCGCTATGGTGACTATTAACAATGCGTGAGATATTTAATCGGGAATAACGGCGCTAGAATTGATAGCTGTAGTTGACACTGGCAAACCATAGCCACGGGTTCTTATACTGGCCTGCAAAGATATCAGATTTGACGTTGGACGACTGCATGTGCAAATACTCAACGGCAACGCCAATATTGCTGGCTGGCGTAATCTGGTACTGTGCACCGGTGGCAAGTCGCCATTCATCGCCTGTTGGCATCGAAAGCGCTACATCACTTTGCGATTTGTACGGTGAACTGTCATATGCAATACCGGCATTAATGCGCCACTGCTCATCGGGATGATATTGCACGCCCAGCGCTGTATGCCATGTATCTTTCAGACGATTATCACGATCGCTTTGCTGACCATTCATTGTAATCTGCGGGCTGCCAAACTGACTCCAGTCCTGCCAGCCAAGATCGCCCATCACTGACCACTGCCTGTTGATATCGTGAACCAGACTAAACATCACCTGCTGCGGAGCACGGACCTGTGCGGAGATCGGCAGATCATATCCAATATTAGGTATATTGGGAAAACGCGCTGTCCCGTCTATATTAAAATGATAATCAGTCTTGCTGGTCCAGGTTACACCCGCCCGAGTATTGTCAGTTATGTCCATTAATAACCCAAGGTGGTAATTCATCGCCCAGTCATGATCGCTTTGTTTCTCATCGTGGCCATCGACATCTCTGCTTAGCGACAGAAAACCATAGTTTAACCCTGCAGCTGCGCCAACCGACACCTTATCACTTAGTTTCCATGCAACGGCGGGACTCAGCGTCATCGCAACCATGGTACTTTGTTTAATTAACCGAGCCCCTGCCCAGTTGCCGAAGTCGATACCTAACCCATAGTTGCCGTACAAACCCAAACCGGCAGAAACGGTATCACTCAGCCGTTGCGTATAAAACATGCTGGCATTGGGGAAAAGCGTCATTACATTACCGGGGCTTTGTCTGCCATCTGTCGTATTATTCAGCGTATAGGGAATATCTCCGCCCATCGCCTGTAATCCTCCGGTGACCATATGGTCAGGTAAACGAGTCATCCCCGCAGGGTTCGTTAACAGCGTAGAGGCATCCTGAGCACGAGCGGCCTGCCCTGCACCAGCCAGTGCGGTATCCTCCGTTCCGATTTCATAGAAATAGAGCGCACTGGCGTGACCGACCGACGAAAAGATCATCCCGGAGAGAAAAATTATATTTTTTTTCATTGTATTACCTGTTTGGAGAGGTCGTTCTTTACTAAACGTAGGGTCAGCTATCACACGGTATTGATTTATGCTAATAGCATAATCAGGCATCAGGAATGATGTCGTGTTAAATTTTATCCAATATTAAATTTTATAATTCAACACAACGACATCTTAAAAGGCGACTTAATGAGAACTCTTCTTAATAAGTGATTTGACATAAATTCTAATGTAAAGAAATGAAAATTTAATCTTTTCATAAAAAAGTATGAGTGAAGTCGCCAACGGAAAAACCATAGTTATGATCATCACATAACTGTAATATGCGTTTTAAAAAGTAAAACCTTTACAGCCTTGAGGATACCTTGTCTTCTCAAAACCTCGTGTCTCAAATATGTCTTTGATTTCAAAGGGACACGATGATTATTAACCTCTAAAACCTAATATATAAGTGAGGTGAATATCTTATTGTGCTAACTAATCTTCAGGAGAATAACGCTAATCTGGTCATGGATACATCATTTTTAAAATATGGACTTTTAATCATGTAATAACAATCAGGTATCTGATACGACTCATTCTTCTGTCATTTTTTGTAAGCGGAAGAAAAGAGTGATGATAGCTAATACAGGTAAAGATAGGGGTAATGACTTATGGCCTCACAATATGACTTTACTGTCACTCTGCACGATCTTGCTTTTATTCTTAAGCAGATCAAAATATCCGAAGCGGCAACTAACCCGGATGGCAGCGTTAATGCTGAATTGCTTAGAGAATTAGTTTCCAGTCCGCTATTACCTTATGGACTTCGCACAGTAGATGGTTCATGGAATAATCTTCTACCGGGTCAGGAGTTATATGGCTCTGCCGACCAGACAATGCCGAGATTAACCGCGTTAAACTGGCAAGATGCGGACCAAATGACCAGTTATATCCAAATTGGTGGCACCGTTATTGATGCCGACCCACGTATTATTAGTAACTTAATTTCCGATCAAACGGCATCTAACCCAGCCGCACTGGAGGTATTTAACGCGTTAAAAGATGCTCCCGGCGGGGGGACTATTACAGGAGACGGAGAAACGTTATCCATTCCTAACCAGTCTCCCGATATCGGTCTCTCCCCTGCTTTTAACGGCTGGATGACCTTCTTTGGCCAGTTTTTTGACCACGGTCTGGATTTGATTCCCAAAGGAGGCAACGGTATCGTTTTCATTCCGCTACAGCCGGATGACCCTTTATATGTGGAAGGGTCGTCAACAAACTTTATGCTACTAACCCGGGCAACGGTGGATGAAAATCGAGAGACAGTAAACCTGACGACCCCCTTCATCGACCAAAACCAAACCTACACCTCCCATCCTTCACATCAGATTTTCATCCGCGAATACGTCATTATTGATGGGAAACCTGAGCCTACCGGGAATTTATTAGGCGGTGCGAACGGTGGACTGGCGACCTGGGCCGACGTTAAAAACCAGGCTGAAACCCTGCTTGGCATTAAACTCACCGATCAGGATGTGTTTAATGTTCCCCTGCTGGCTACGGATCGCTATGGTAATTTGATTTTAAGTGAAAATGGAAAGGTACAGATTGTTACCACCGGGGGACTGGTTGAAGCCAACGGCGGTCTGTTGCCTGAGGGAACATTCCGCACCGGCCATGCGTTTCTTGATGATATTGCGCATACTGCCGCGCCAAAAGCGGGTCTGCTGGCAGATGATGACACTGCGATTGGGGGCGAAGGAGCGCAACCGGCAGGAACCTATGATAACGAACTGCTCGATCGTCACTTTATTACCGGTGACGGGCGTGGGAACGAAAATATAGGTTTAACCGCGGTGCACGCCGTTTTTCACAGCGAGCATAACCGTCTGGTTGAGCAATATAAAACAACACTGCTGGAAACCGGTGATATCGACCTCATTAATCAGTGGTTGATGCCCAATCATCAAATCACGGAATTACCTGCCGATACCAGTACGCTGGTATGGAACGGTGAGTACCTATTCCAGGCAGGTCGTTTCTCCACGGAAATGCAATATCAGCACCTCGTCTTCGAGGAGTTTGCCCGTACCGTACAACCCGCCGTCGATCCGTTTGTCTTCTCCAACACGGCGGATATAAACCCGATGATCTTTGCCGAGTTTGCGCATGTGGTTTACCGTTTCGGGCATTCAATGCTGACAGAAACCGTAGCGCGCACCGACATTGATATGCAAAGCGGTGATATTGACCTGATTTCAGCATTCCTGAATCCGGTAGCATTTAATCAAATCAACGGGGCCACCGTCACGGACGAGCAGGCTATTGGCGCAATTGTGCGTGGTATGACGCGTCAGGTGGGTAACGAAATTGATGAATTTATTACCGATGCTCTGCGTAATAATCTCATCGGCCTGCCCCTCGATTTAGGCGCACTTAATATAGCCCGTGGCCGTGACACCGCAATGCCGACGCTGAACCAGGCCCGCGAGCAGTTTTTTGCATTAAGCGGTGATAGTCAACTGAAGCCTTATACCAGTTGGGCTGACTTCACTACCTACCTGAAAAATCCCGCTTCAATCATTAACTTTATGGCCGCCTATGGTCAGCATGAGCTGATCCTCAATGCCACCAGCCTTGAAGGTAAGCGTGCAGCGGTAAACTTCCTGTTGTTTGGTGATGCTAACAATGCCCAGCCTGCGGATGCGATGGATTTCTTTAACAGTACCGGAGCGTGGGCAACCAAAGAGACCGGCCTGAATATGGTCGATTTCTGGATTGGCGGGCTGGCAGAGCGCAAAAATGAATTTGGCGGTATGCTCGGCTCAACCTTCAACTTCGTCTTTGAAACACAAATGGAAATGCTTCAGGACGGCGATCGTTTCTACTATCTGAGCCGCGTTCAGGGATTGAACTTGCTCAATGAACTGGAGGCCAACTCGTTTTCCGCACTAGTAATGCGTAACAGCGATCTTGGTGATGAGGGGTCCTCCCACCTGCCCGCAAATCTGTTCCAGACACCGGACCATATTTTTGAAGTGAACCGCGTGCTGCAAACGGAAATCGACCCGAAATGGGGTAATCCGCTGAAGGATCTGCTCTCGCCGTTGTTGGTGCGTCGCGACCCAGGTGTGGATGTTGACGGCGATAGTTTTGCCGATGGCGGGTATCTGAAATATACCGGCGATGGGCATGTGGTGCTTGGAGGGACGGCAGGCAATGATACGTTAATCGGCGGTAAAGGGATCGACAGTCTGTGGGGTGATGGCGGAGATGACCGACTGGACGGCGGCGACGAAGCAGACGTGGTCCATGGCGGTGACGGTGATGACATTATTACCGATACCGGTACGCCCGTTGGTGATGCGGACTTCCTGCACGGTGATGCCGGACATGACGTTATCTTCTCCGGTAACGGAAACGATCTGGTCTTTGGTGGCAGCGGTAGCGACTTCGTGGTGGTCGGCGAAGATGCGCAGGAGGTCTTCTCGGGTCAGGATAACGACTTTGCGCTTGGCGGCTCAGGTGGTGATTTCCTGATGGGCAACGAAGGCGATGACTGGCTGGAAGGCGGCGACGGGTTTGACACGCTGGCGGGTGACAACTCTGAGTTGTTCTTCAACAGTACCATTATCGGTCACGATGTCCTCAACGGTCAGGGTAACGACACCGACTACGATGGCGAAGCCGGTGACGACATCATGGTTCAGGGCGCGGGGATCCAGCGCAATAATGGCATGGCCGGTTTCGACTGGGCAATCCATAAAGGCGACCCAAATGGCGCTAACTCTGACCTTGGGATCCCTATTTTCGTCAACCAGCAGGAGTTTATTCTACGCGACCGTTTTGATCTTGTTGAAGGGCTGTCGGGCTGGAAATACGACGATATCCTGACCGGGACAGAACAGCCGATAGGTACTGCGCCTGTTCAGGGCGTTCCCCTCTCTAACAACCTGACCCAGGAAGGTGCGGATCGGATCACCGGTTTACAGGCTATTCTCGGCGTAGAGCGTTCTACAAATCCGGACGCGGTGCTCCTGAATCCTGATGATGGTAGCGATATTTTACTCGGCGGTGGCGGTAGCGACCGCATTATGGGTAAAGCCGGTAACGATATCATTGATGGTGATGCATGGCTCAACGTGCGTATTGCCGTTACGGGTATGGCAGGACTCACCAGCGCCGAAGGTATGGCTGAGCTGAAATCGTACATGCTGGCCGGCACGCTGAAACCGAATCAGCTGTCGATTGTGCGAGAAATCCTGCATGAAGGTAACGGCACGGAAACTGACGTCGCGGTGTACCGTGATGTCAGCAGCAACTATGTCTTTACCCGTATGGCGGACGGTAGCCTGCGCGTCGATCACGCCACGCCGGATGCCGCGCTGAACCTGAATGATGGCATCGATCGCCTGTTGAACATCGAAAAGCTCGAGTTTGGCGATGGGAAGCAGCTGTGGGTGACGGGGCAACAAGCGACGGGCGATCTTACCATCAGTAACCCTAACCCTTCGGTGGGCGACCTGCTGCGCGTCAACGTGGCGAACTTGCTGGATGGTAACGGGCTGGCGGCGGATGTGGCCATCACCATGACCTGGCAGGCATTCGTCAACGGCCAATGGCGAGATCAGGCAACCGGCGTTGAGTTCAGAGTGCCTGGCACTATTCAGGGCGCACCGCTGCGTGTGGTAGCCAGCTTTAACGACCGCATGGGTGACGCTGAAACCCTGGTGTCGGCACAAACTCAGGCGATCCTACCGCGAAATCAGGCCACGACCGGTGTGCCGGTAATTAACGACCTCACCCCAACTGAAAGCCTGACGCTGACCGCAGTGGTTTCAGGCATTGCTGACGCCGATGGTCTGAGCGGCGGTAATTTCACTTATCAATGGAGAATGAGTTCGCCAACCGGATTCGTCAACATTAACGGTGCGACTTCCGCCACCTATACGCCGGGTCAGGCTATGGTCGGCAGAACATTGCAGGTGGTCGTTACCGTCGTCGACGATGAAGGCAACCCCCCTGTTGTCCTGACGTCGACCACCACCCAGCCCGTGGGCGATCTGGTTGTGGGTACCAACGGGGCTAACACCCTCGTCGGTACTGCCTGGAGCGATATCCTACGCGGTGAAGGCGGTAATGACACCTTACTCGGCGGTGCAGGTGACGATCTGCTCATTGGCGGTGCGGGAAACGACAACCTCTCTGGTCAGGCGGGGCAAGATATTCTGCAAGGTGATGCCGGTAATGACACGCTTGATGGCGGGCTTGGTGCCGACAGTATGACCGGCGGCACGGGCGATGATACCTACATTGTTGATGATTTCGGTGATGTAGTTATCGAAGGTGTGAATGGTGGCACGGACGTTGTCCGAACCAACCTCAGCAGCTACGACCTCACCGATAACGTGGAAGAACTGGTATTTACCGGCAGCGGTAGTTTTATCGGTACTGGTAATTCCATTGCGAACACCATTACGGGAGGGACAGGTAACGACTATCTGTTCGGCATGGGCGGTAACGACCAGTTGTTTGGTGGTATCGGGAATGACTTCCTCGATGGCGGAGATGGCGCTGATAATCTGCAAGGTGGAGTTGGTAACGACGTCATGATTGGCGGTGCGGGCGCGGATACCCTTTCAGGCGGTAGCGGGGACGATATTCTCAATGGTCAGGAAGGTAACGACATTCTGGACGGTGGTGCCGGGAGCGATATCTTTGCCTTTGGCGCCAACTTTGGGCAGGACCGAATTACCGGTTTTGACAGTAACCCCAACGGCGGGCAGGACTTCCTTGATCTCGTCTTGTTAGGTATCAACGCGGGTAATTTTGCCAGCAGCGTGTCTATCACCGGAAACAATGGCAACACCATTGTGACTATCGGTACAGATACCATCACATTGGTGGGCGTCAACTCAACCACCGTGAATATTGGTGACTTTTATCTGGAAATGCCCACTACCCTTGCCAGCAACAATGGCAATAGTTCATTGATCGTATAAGGAGAAGACTATGTCGCGCCAGCATACGCCAACAGAACTGAATGATGCATTAAAGGGAACGAAGCCCACTTTTCTGATGCTGTTGTTTTTTAGTTGTGTGATTAATATGCTTATGCTGGCGCCGGCAATTTATATGCTACAGGTTTACGACCGTGTGCTGGTCAGTAAAAATACCACCACGCTGTTAATGTTGACCTTATTGATTGTCGGCTTGTACATCGTTATTGCCATGATTGAATCTGCCCGCGCGCAGGTTATGGTCAGACTTGGCAACCGGCTTGATATAAAGCTAAGCCAGTTGGTTTTTAACGCAGCCTTTAAAAGAAAGATGGTTACCGGCGATAACAACCCGGCGCAATCTTTAGCCGAGCTGGATCAGGTTCGTCAGTTTCTTTCCGGGAATAGTCTATTCGCCTTACTGGATATTCCCTGGACGCCGATATATCTGTTCATCGCCTTTTTGGTCCATCCCCTGCTGGGATACCTTTCTCTCGGCGGAATAACGTTATTATTCATTCTGACGCTGGTATCTGAAATCTCTACCAAGCGCCCGATTCAGCAAGCGCACGCCTTAACCATTAACAATGCCAGCAAACTGAATAAACAGCTGCAAAACGCCGATGCCATTGAGGCGATGGGGATGCTTTCGACCCTGAAGTCCAACTGGCAGGAGCAACATAACAAAGTGCTGGCACTACAAACGCAGATTGCCGACAAAACGGCCGGGTTAAGCAGCCTCAGCCGCTTTGTGCGGGTGTTGCTGCAATCTATTGCGCTGGGCGCAGGGGCTTTACTGGTGATCGGCGGCCATATTACTCCGGGCTTGATGATCGCCGCCTCGATCATTCTTGGCCGCGTCCTCAACCCGGTAGAACAAGTTATTGGCAGCTGGAAGCAGTTCGTGCAGTTTCGTAGCGCGTGGCATCAGCTCTCAACCTTGCTGAAGGAGTATCCGGCACCTAAAGAGGTACTGACCCTGCAGCGTCCGAACGGCAACATCAGCGTCGAAAGCGTCTTCGCCGCTGCCCCCGGCCAGCCTTCCCCGCTATTGCGTAATATCTCATTCCAGCTGGAGCAAGGTGAAGTTCTGGGGATTATCGGCCCCTCAGCCTCAGGGAAAACCTCGCTGGCAAAGGTTCTGGTTGGCGTCTGGAAACCGATATCAGGGAAAGTCAGATTAGATGGCGCAGATATTTGTCAGTGGGATAAAGCGCTGCTGGGCCCGTCTATTGGCTATCTGCCGCAGGATGTGGAACTGTTTGACGGTACCATCGCGCAAAATATTGCCCGCTTCGCGCAGAATGACAGTGAGCTTATCGTCGCCGCCGCATTACTGGCAGGCGTTCATGAGATGATCCTGCGCTTGCCGCAAGGTTATGACACGCTGTTGGGCGCAGGCGGATACCAGCTCTCCGGCGGGCAGCGGCAGCGTATCGGGCTGGCACGCGCCGTGTATAACAATCCTGCGTTCATCGTGCTTGATGAACCGAATGCTAATCTTGACGACGCGGGTGAATTTGCACTCGTTAAAGCCATCAATACCCTGCGTACACAGGGACAAACTACCGTCATTATCTCACACCGCCCGACGCTGCTCGGCGTGGTCAATAAGGTTTTGCTGCTTAACGATGGCGCCATACAGGAGTTTGGTACTCGCGATCAGGTTTTTGCCCATTTGCGTCAGGCCAACGTACTGAAACCGGTGGCTACGCCTTCTCCATCCACGACTGAACAGCAACGTGAGGCCTGATGATGAAAAAGAATCCCCACAACACGGCATCTGCTGGCGTAGATACCAATATCTGGTCGCCGATTATCCGGGGCGTGATCGTCATTGTGCTTGGGGTCGGTAGTTTTATCCTCTGGGCAGTGCAAGCTCCATTAGATGCGGGCGTGGTCGCTGATGGTACGGTAACCGTATCGAGTAACCGCAAAACCATTCAGCATCTGAGCGGCGGTCGGGTAACGGATATCTTTATCAAAGAAGGCGACTTCGTGAAGAAAAATCAGGTTCTCGTCCGGTTGGATAAAATGCAGCTCGAAATGCGTTTCAGCGCGTTAAATGCCCAGTATATTTCTGCAAAAAGTATCGAAGATCGCCTGTTGGCAGAACGCGATGGCCTGGAAGCGATCCGCTTTAATACGACGCTGACGCAGCAATTTTCTGGCAATAAACGGCTGACAGAAGTCAGAAATCTGCAGGCCAAGCTTTTCGATACGCGTCGCAAAACGATTCAGGACGAACTGTCGATGATTGAGGAGACGCTCGATGGTCTGGTTGGGCAAACGGATAATCTCAATAAAATAAAAGGCTATCGCGACCACCAGTTTTCTCTGATTAACCGGGAGTTGGGGGCTATTCGCGCGCTGAGCGAAAAGAACTATTACCCCAAAGCGCAATTACTGGTGCTGGAGCGCGAAGCGGCTGAAATATCTGGCAGCGTTTCAGAAGATATTCTTAATATTGCTAAACTGAAATCGCAGCAAAACGAATTAAAAATTAAAGCCTACCAGGTGCGTCATCAATATTTACGTGAAGTTGAGTCTGAACTGACGGAAAACCAAAAAGAAGTGGCGATGCTGGAGGATGAACTGGTGTCCACCCGTCACGAGCTGGATAACACCGAGATCCGCTCACCGATTAACGGTATCGTGCTGGATGTAAAAGTCAGTACCGTGGGCGGCGTCATTCAACCCGGCGAACATCTTATGGATATTGTCGCCGCCGGACAACCCATGCAAATTGATGCCAAAATACCCGTGCATGCCATTGATAAACTGGTCCCCGGCTTAACCGTTGATGTGCTTTTCCCTGCCCTTAACCATGCCCTGTTGCCGTCGGTTCCGGCCCGGGTTCTGACTATCTCGGCGGACCGCTTAATTGATGAAGCCACTCAGCAGCCTTACTACCTTGCGGAAGTACAGGTTTCAGCAGAGGGCGCGCGTTTGCTGGGCGATTACAAAATTAAAGCGGGAATGCCCGCCAGCGTGACGATCAAGACCGGTGAACGAACCCTGATGAGTTACCTGTTTAAACCGTTGATTGCCCGTCTGGAACTGGCATTTAAAGAGTATTGAGCCATCCATTGCCGGTATGGCGTACGGCTTGTCGCGCCATACCGCTTTCTGCCGTTGCTGGCAGCTTTGCTTTCTTGTAACCTTCTTCCCGTCACACTACTGACAAAATCTGGAACCACTGAACTGGACTTCATATGAATGCTCATATTTCTAAAGACCCTTTACATGGCGTAACGCTTGAAATGCAGGTCAATGCCCTGGTTGAACGTTATGGTTGGGCTGAACTGGAGCAACGCATTAATATCAACTGCTTTAAAAATGAACCGAGCGTTAAATCCAGTCTGAAGTTTCTGCGCCGTACGCCGTGGGCGCGGGCAGAAGTTGAAGCGCTGTACCTTGATTCGCTGCATGACCTGGCCTCAAACAACACCCCCGAACCGGCCTTCGATCCCTGGGCTAACAGCCGCAATAAAAAGAAATAAGAGCAAAATCAGATGGCAGCATCCGGTTTCTTTTCAGGAAATTATCAGAAAAAACTGGCGAAGATTCTCGCCCGTTCTCGTGCCAGACTACCGCTGACCAACATGAAATGGTTTGCTGTACTTGTGGGCAGTATGTTGTTACTTGGCAGCTGTTCTTCACAACCGCCCGGCCCCAAAACCACTCCGCTACCTCCGGTGAGCAAACCACAGCAGAGCAAGGAGCCAGTGCGCGGAATCTGGCTGGCCACGGTTTCTCGTCTTGACTGGCCGCCTATCTCATCCGTGAACATCAGTTCGCCTGCCGTACGCATCAGCCTGCAGCAAAAAGCGCTGACGGATAAGCTGGACAACCTGAAACGGCTTGGTATTAACACCGTTTTTTTCCAGGTTAAGCCCGATGGGACCGCATTGTGGAAGTCAAAGATTCTACCGTGGTCAGATACCCTGACCGGTACGATTGGCCAGGATCCGGGTTACGATCCGCTGCAGTTTATGCTCGATGAAGCGCATAAACGCGGAATGAAAGTTCATGCCTGGCTTAACCCCTACCGTGTTTCCGTGAACACCAAACCTTCGACGGTCACTGAATTAAACAGCACGCTGTCACAGACGCCGTCCAGCGTATACGTCCTGCATCGGGACTGGATCCGCACTGCGGGCGAGCGTTTTGTGTTAGACCCCGGTATTCCCGACGTGCGCGACTGGATCACCAGCATCGTGGCTGAAGTGGTTGAGAATTACCCGGTTGATGGCGTGCAGTTTGATGATTACTTCTATACCGAATCTCCCGGCTCTGCGCTCAACGACAGCCAGACCTTCAGAAGATACGGCCAGGGATTCGCTTCCAAGGCTGACTGGCGTCGCGATAACACGCAACGGCTGATCGCCCAGGTTTCGCGGACCATCAAGAAACTTAAGCCTGAGGTTGAATTCGGCGTCAGTCCTGCGGGCGTGTGGCGCAACCGTTCGCACGATCCAGCGGGCTCCGACACGCGCGGCGCGGCAGCGTATGATGAGTCGTATGCAGACACCCGCCGTTGGGTGCAACTAGGTTTACTGGATTACATTGCACCGCAACTCTACTGGCCTTTTGCCCGTGACGCAGCGCGTTACGATGTACTGGCAAAATGGTGGGCAGATGTCGTGAAATCAACCAACACCCACCTCTACATTGGTGTAGCGCTGTATAAAGTTGGTGAACCATCGAGAAAAGAGCCAGACTGGACGGTAAAAGGCGGTGTGCCGGAACTGAAAAAGCAGCTCGATTTAAACGAATCCGAACCGTACATCAACGGCACGATCCTGTTTCGCGAAGATTATCTTAATCAACCTCAAACGCAGGAAGCCGTGACCTATATTCGTAATCGTTGGGGACGTTAATAGTTGTCCTGAGTGGGAAGTCTGAGCCAGACGCTCACGTAGCGGGTAAATTTCCCCACAAAAACGCCGGCGAACATGCCGCCTGTAATGATAGCCAGAGCGCTCATTGCGGGTTGACGTAAAACGTCGGGAGCAGTGGCGTTAAGTACGCCAAGAACGTACTTAACGCCAAATGCCAGCAGCATAAATGGCAATGCGGAATAATCTGCCGGACGATGAATACTCCGCGGTGCGCTACTGCGGCTCAAACGGTCTGGGTTAATTAATATGTAGCCAATTATCGCGCCGCTGATAATACCTATCGTCCACTGGATATAGGTAATGAGGGTCGGGTCGCGGTAAGTTATTAAATCGTAGATATCCCAGAACAGAAAAATAGCCGGGATCAGCGCCAGCTTTTCCAGCGTGACGGTGGCGGGTGTTCTGGCTTTAATCCCTCTGTAAAGTAGAAAGGCAAACAGCAGATACACCCAAACTGGCGTGTGTTCCAGCATACCCAAGACAAATTCAGCCATAACATTGCCCCGCTCAGATTTAATTCTTCGCTAAGTGTAGCGGCTATATCTGCGTTACCGGGACATTAACCGACGGACATTATCATCAATTTGTTTCTGAATCGTCTTCAGCGTGGATTGCGTTATCTGATCGGGGTATTTGTCCCTGGCGATGGCGCTCAATGCCGTGGCAAAGTGACAGACTTTTTCGATTATGCCGTTCACATGGTCAGCAGATAACTCAGCTTCCTGAACGCCAAGCGACTGAAGGTGCTTTCTTTCGATATCCAGCGCCTCTCCCAGCACGTCCATTTGGTGATACCCGCCAGGCCCTTCGCACCAGGTGACATCGTAAGCCGGAGCCAGAGTCCAGTCTCCATCGGCTGACATTAAATAGGCAAAATTCTTCGGATGATCGTCGCGGTTGTTAAATGCCACGTTGAAAACCACGCGTTCGAACGCTTTTGCCTTTTCTCTGACATCATTGGTACAAATCTGCGTGGCGCGCAGAAAATCCCGGTAGTCTAAAGCGCCGGGTATCTGGTAATTTGCCCCGGTAAGTGCCGCCAGGCTCTGCATAGGAATACGTATCGACTGGTCACGGTCGAAACGGCGAGTGGCAAATGCCGCCTGTCCGCCGGGCAGATTGAAATACGCAGTATCGGGCGTGGTGATCCCACATTGGCGCAAGCATTCAGCATAAACCGCTTCGATGGCACATACCTCAGCATGCTCATGCCTGGCGGGAAATTTTATCAGCCAGCTTTCGCTCCCGGGTAGCGGCGCCGTGGTGAATTTAGACGTGACAGTGTCACGATAAAGTAACGCCTTAGGCCTTGCTCCCTGTGGCGAACCGCCCATCTGGAGTAGTTTTTGCAAGAATTCCCCGCCTTCGCCGCTCAGGACTTCCTGAACCTCAGCGGCCAGTTGTGCGAGAGGAACATCCTCTTTTGACAGCGTCTCGGCATCTGACTGAACGGGCTGGAATGTCATGGCGCCCATCGCGTTGTTGCCGACCCAGGTTAAGCGCTCCAATGGACCAATGCGTGCTGCGTTGAGCCCGCGGCGTTTAAATAGTCGGTCCATCAACAGCATACCCCAGCCGTCAGGTAGCGAATCATAGACTGGCCCAGGTAATCCCAGCTGATGAGCCGGGAAATCCCTGCGTAAACGGGGACCGTTCAGCGGTAACATCAGTCGGGACAGTTCCAGCCCCTTACGTAAGGCCTCTTCACTGTATTCAAAGGCGATCAACGGACGTCCGGTCAGGGCTGTGGAAGACACCAGTTTGCCCCACAGCCATTTCTCACCCCAGCCTTCATAGAAGACATCAACTTGCTCAGGCATCAGAATTTTTCCTTTTGATTCGCTGACGTGCCGCGCTCTTTTCGTAACGCAAAATATCATCGAGACTATCAATCCTGGGTTTGAATAACCCCTCCAGCGCATCGCCATAGCCTAACACCATCGCGACTTTGACCAGATTCTCAAATCCTACATTCTTACCGGTTTCCAGATTTGAAACGGTATTCACACCGACACCTGAACGCGCGGCAACATCAGCTTGCGTCATTTGCCGGGCGAGTCGTTCTTTACGTAATCTGTCGCAAAGTAGTTTGACGATATCGGCTGCAGTATTTAGCGTTAAATCCATAATATTGGCTCTTATTGGGATAAAAACGACTTTACACCCAATATTATAGAGTTAAGTGGGGAATGATTCAAAACCTTATAAGGCACAATAAAAAGGAGTTAAACCGGAAAATCTTGCTTAAGGGCCATTATACTGGAGTTATCCGGGCGCATTGTCTGTACCCGGATATGGTGTTGTTATCAGGCAACGGAAGGTTCAGGTAATCTGAAGGATGAGACCAGCAATGCCAGTTGTTCCGCCTCCTCTTTCAGCGCCTGCGTCCGGGCTGCGGCATCATCAATTAATGAGGCGTTTTGCTGAACGGTGCTGTCCATTTCGGTAACGGCCAGCGTAACTTCGGAAACGCCCTTACGTTGTTCTTCACCCGCAACGCGTATTTCCCCCATCAACTGGCGCACCTGACGCACATTGTTGACCAGTTCTCCCAGACGCTCACCTGCATTGTGAATTTGCTGACTTCCGCTACCAACATGAGAAACGGATTCATCAATCAACGTTTTAATTTCCTGGGCGGCGGTGGCACTGCGCTGAGCCAGCGTGCGCACTTCGGAGGCCACGACGGCAAACCCTCTGCCAGCATCGCCCGCTCTGGCGGCTTCAACCGCGGCATTCAGGGCGAGAATATTGGTCTGGAACGCAATGCTGTCGATGACCGCGACAATTTCCACCATTCTGCCGGATGAGGCGCTGACGTTATCCATTGTTGAGATCACGCCCTGCATCACATCGCCGCAGCGGTTGGCTGTTTGCGCGGTGCTATCGGATAGCTCATCCGCCAGTTGTGTATTACTGGCGTTTTGATGAACGGTCGCATTTAACTGCTCCATGGCCGCCGAACTCTCTTCCAGCGCAGCGGCCTGCTGCGTTACGCGAGATGAAAGCTCCATATTACTGTCAGCCAGGCTAACGGCGTTATTCGCTACCACTGTGCTACTGCTTCTGACGGTGATCAGGATGGCTGAGATTTTATCGACGAACAGGTTAAACGCCTCGGCGATAGCCGAAATCTCGTCTTTGCCACGAACATCCAGACGACGGGTAAGATCGCCTTCTCCCTGCGCGATGTCATCAAGTGCCTGACGGGTATCATCGAGACGCGAAATCAGTCGACGAACCACCAGCCATGATCCCACCAGCAACAGCGTCATGATAGGGATCAATACTTCCAGAACGTCCTGCATCATCACTTTGGCAAGACCGACAATACGAGATTCAGGGGTTGCAAGTCCTACGACCCAGCCGGTATCTGGCATCGGGAACAGCATTACCTGTGACGCGGTATTCAGGACGTTGTCGTTTGCCAGCGTGATAGTTTTCACCCCATCTGTCGGGCGCAAAGATTTCAGACCGTTTTGCACCGGGATAAGCCACTGCGCGCTTTGCGCCAAATCGTTAATGGTTTTATATTTTGCCAGGTCGGCCTGCGGGAAATAGAGAATTTGTCCCTGCTTGTCTACCACAAATGCGTAACCACCGGTGCTGTTTCCCTGCTGCTGCATGAAGGAAGCGACGTTATCCAGACGGATATCGGTGGTAGCGACACCGGCAAACTTGCCCGCCTGTTGATAAGGCACGCTGCATGTCACCATGTTGACGCCTGAACTGGCATCCTGGTAAACGTCAGACCATAAACAGCTGTTTTGTGAATGGCCTTTGGCCAGTTGATACCAGCTTTCATTGTGGTATCCACTCGATCCTTCGACGTTATAATCATTGGAATACACCAGCTTTCCTTCAGCATTACGCGCCCAGAAAAAGCTTCTTTTCTCCACACCTGCGGTGAAGGCGTCTGGTTCTGGCCAGATGCCGCCGCCGGTAATAATCGAGTCTTTACCTTCACCAATAAGATGCGGAACAACGCTTTGGTACAGAGATTCATCGTTAGGCAACACTTCAGCCAGTCGCGACAAGCTGACGGTCTCACCTTCAATTCGGGACAATACGGTACTCAACTGACGGGTTAAACCTTGCCCTGTTTCTTCGATCAGGGCGGTGTTGATTTCAACGACGCGCGGCTGACCGCGCCAGAGCATAATCACCACGATAACAAGGGTCGTTACTGCAAGCAGCAGAATGCCGCCGATGGTTAAACGCGTTGAAATACGAGTAGGATACCAGGCCATACAAACTCCTTCTGCAAAAGGCTAACTTTTATCCAGTATCGGCACAGGCGTTTATATCTTTATAAAGTTTTCTTAAGTATCACGAAACAAATTAGTGACAGCGTCACAAATAACAAAACCCAGCACTTTGGCTGGGTTTTAATAACGGTTTAATCTTATTTAGATAATTCTTTTTTGATTTCGTCTTTTATTTTACTTAATTCACTCTGCGGATGTTTCTTACAAAGTTCAACGGTCAGAGGAACTGCAGTCGTAACGGTTTCGTTATAGTCGACGTAGTCACCACCTTTGAAGTCTTCGTCTTCATTGAGCACCCAGAAGGCCACCGGAGCCATAGTTTGTGGGTTTAAATCAATAAACTCCTGGCAGTTCATGCCTTTCGGAGTCACTTCAGTTTTAGCGTTATCTGTTGCTGCATTGACGCTGACACTGGTTAACAGCGCTGCGACCAGAATACCTGCTGTAGAAAGGGAGAATTTATTCATTGTAGTACTCCATTTATAATATAAATAATATCTACACTTGCGCTTAACACCGTTAATGTAGCTCGCGAAAAATAATACCCTTACCGTCATAAGAATAAAGATTGCTGTTATTGATATGGCTGAAATTTATATTTCCCATTACTGATTCTTATGTCTGAGGGATAAATGTTGCCCACAATGTGATCGTTCCGACGAAATCAGCAGATTCATACCCCTCTTCCTCTACCGTTGCACCAAAACTGAACTACGCTGCACAAATGTTGATCATTGGTTAATGAATATCGGTTGGTTTTTAACAAAAACAGCCGGCGTGCCGCTGTTACGCACATGGCACGCGTCCTGCATTGTTAATTCGCTAACAGAAATACGGTATCTGACAGGCAACTAACAGCGAGAAGGTAATGACAGCCAAACCAGAGTTATTTACCCGCATAGAGCAAACCTTTAGCCAGCTGACGCCCAGCGAAAAGCGCGTGGCCGGGTGGCTGTTAGCCCATGCTGTGCAGATCCCATTTGAAACCGCAGATGGCATCGCCAAAGCAACCGGAACCAGCGGCATTACCGTCGGACGTTATCTGCGTAAACTGGGCTTTCGTAACCTGGAGGATGCAAAAGCCAGTCTGCGTGAGCTTCCCGTTGTTCCGTATCAGCCCTGGGGAATGAATGAACGACTGGACTCCTGGCACCAGCAACAAAGCCTGCCGGATCGGGCACAGCAGTCGCTGTTACTGGAGATCGACGCCATTACCCACGTCTATCAACTTGCCCAGGGTGAGACGTTTCAACGCATTGCACAGCAGCTGGCGCATGCGGAAGCCGTATACATCCTCGGGATCCAGTCCACCCGCGGGATCGCCAACGCCTTTTTTAGTCACCTGGAATACCTGCGACCTAAAGTCAGCTACTCCGAAGGCCTGTCCGGCAGTTGGGTAGAGTCGCTGA
Source organism: Citrobacter freundii complex sp. 2024EL-00216 (assembly GCF_043945515.1). Taxonomy (NCBI): domain Bacteria; kingdom Pseudomonadati; phylum Pseudomonadota; class Gammaproteobacteria; order Enterobacterales; family Enterobacteriaceae; genus Citrobacter; species Citrobacter freundii complex sp. 2024EL-00216. The sequence continues at coordinate 53,956 of NZ_JBIMRA010000017.1, forward strand.
ACTCGGGATTCAGCCAGCCTTACGTGGTTATTACCGATATGCGCGCCTACTCCGCTATTTCGCGACAATATTGCCGCGTCGCCACAGAACGCTGTATTCCGCTGGCGCTCATTACCGATGTGTGGTGCCCATGGGCCAGGGATTATTCCATTGATTTACTTCAGGTAAAAACTGACACCGGGCATTTCTGGGACTCACTGGCACCGGTGAGCTGTCTGTTCAACTTATTACTTTCTGCGGTGGTGGCGCAACTGGGTGACGCCCTCGCAGGACGCCTGCAAACCAATCGCCAGTTACAACAACAATTTGGTCAATTCGAACAATAAACAGGAAACGTGCTATGTCAGAACTCCCAGAACTGGTCGATCTGTCGGTGATATTTCCGTCGCTGCATATCGATCTTAAATACGCTACTGCCGACAACATTACCGGCGCACCTATCTACCGGGAAGCGCGTTGTCTGTTGCACACTGAGGCGGTAACCGCGCTGGCTAAAAGCATCAGCATTGCGCAACTGGCCGGCCTGCAGCTTGTGGTGTACGACGCGTATCGCCCCCAGCAGGCGCAGGCGATACTGTGGAATGCCTGTCCCGACCCGCAGTATGTTGTCGATGTCGCAATTGGTTCCAATCACAGTCGCGGAACGGCCATTGACGTTACGTTGATGGACGATCGCAGCCATCTCCTTGATATGGGGGCCGGTTTTGATGAAATGCACGACCGTTCCCATGCCTGGCACCCGTCTGTACCTCCGGCAGCGCAGCGTAACCGCCTGCTGCTCAATGCCATTATGTTTGGCGGTGGTTTTGTCGGTATTAACAGTGAATGGTGGCATTTTGAATTACCTGATGCCGCTCGCTATCCGCTGCTTGACGATCAAATAGATTGTTACACTGTCACGCCTATAACAACACAACATCCCCTTTAATTCTGGAGCCTGGTTATGAAGACTACACCTGCGTTAAACGCGTTTTTCCGCCCCGCTCTGATAGCCGTTGCGTTAGCATTTGCCCTGCCCGCCGCACAGGCTGCCGTTCCCAAAGATATGTTGGTGATTGGTAAAGCCGCCGATCCGCAGACGCTCGACCCCGCCGTGACCATCGATAACAATGACTGGACGGTTACCTATCCCTCTTACCAGCGGTTGGTTCAATACAAAACCGACGGAGGTAAAGGATCCACGGAAGTTGAAGGTGATTTAGCCAGCGGCTGGAAAGCCTCTGACGATCAGAAAGAGTGGACGTTTACCCTGAAAAACGATGCCAAATTCGCCGACGGAACGCCGGTAACGGCAGATGCGGTAAAGCAATCCTTTGAACGTTTGCTCAAAATTGGTCAGGGACCTGCGGAAGCTTTCCCAAAAGATCTGAAGGTCGACGTCATTGATAACAACACGGTGAAATTTACCCTCAGCCAGCCGTTTGCCCCGTTTCTGTATACGCTGGCAAATGACGGTGCCTCAATCATTAACCCGGCCATCTTAAAAGAGCATGCCGCAGACGATGCCCGCGGATTCCTCGCGCAGAACACGGCAGGATCTGGTCCCTTCATGCTGAAGAGCTGGCAAAAGGGACAACAACTGGTGCTGGTGCCGAACCCGCATTATGCCGGGGCGAAACCGACATTTAAGCGTGTCTCAGTCAAAATAATTGGTGAAAGCGCCTCCCGTCGCCTGCAACTGTCACGTGGTGATATCGACATTGCCGATGCGCTTCCTGTTGACCAGCTTGCCGCTTTAAAACAGGAAGGCAAAGTGAACGTGGCGGATTATCCCTCATTGCGCGTGACCTATCTGTATCTCAACAACAGTAAAGCGCCGCTCAATCAGGTGGATTTACGCCGCGCCATCTCGTGGGCCACCGATTATAAAGGCATGGTCAACGGGATCCTGAGCGGCAACGGGAAGCAAATGCGTGGCCCGATCCCTGAAGGCATGTGGGGTTTTGACGACAAGGCCATGCAGTACAGCTTTGATGAAGCCAAAGCCAAAGCAGCGTGGGACAAAGTTGCCACCAAACCTGAAAGCCTGAGCTTCCTGTACTCCGATAATGACCCTAACTGGGAACCTATCGCGCTCGCCACCCAGGCAAGCCTTGGCAAACTGGGCATTAAGGTGAAACTGGAAAAACTGGCAAACGCCACCATGCGCGACCGCGTGGGCAAAGGCGATTACGACATTGCCATTGGCAACTGGAGTCCGGATTTTGCCGACCCGTACATGTTTATGAACTACTGGTTTGAGTCAGATAAGAAAGGCTTGCCGGGTAACCGTTCGTTCTATGAAAACGGTGAGGTCGATAAACTGCTGCGCAGCGCGCTGGCCACGACCGATCAGGTGGCCAGAACCAATGACTACCAGCAGGCGCAAACCATCGTGATTGATGAAGCGGCCTACGTCTATTTATTCCAGAAAAACTATCAGCTGGCGATGAACAAAGACGTCAAAGGATTTGTATTCAACCCCATGCTGGAACAGGTCTTCAATATCTCCACCATGAGTAAATAAGCCACGTTTATGCGGAGCCGCTCTGGCTCCGCAAGGGGAAGCTAATGACGTTCTGGAGTATTTTACGCCAGCGATGCTGGGGACTTATTCTGGTGGTTATCGGTGTTTGCGTAATCACCTTTATTATTTCACACCTGATACCTGGCGACCCCGCGCGGCTGCTGGCGGGCGATCGCGCCAGCGATGAAATCGTCGAAAATATTCGCCAACAGCTGGGGCTGAATCAACCGCTGTATGTCCAGTTTTTTCGCTATGTCAGCGATATTTTTCACGGCGATTTAGGCATATCCATTCGCACCGGACGTCCGGTACTGGATGAGCTGCGCATTTTCTTCCCCGCGACCCTTGAATTGGCTTTCTGCTCTTTGTTGTTGGCGCTGGTGATAGGTATCCCGCTGGGTATTTTATCTGCGGTCTGGCGTAACCGCTGGCTTGATCACCTTGTTCGGCTAATGGCAATTACCGGTATCTCCACGCCTGCATTCTGGCTGGGGCTGGGGGTTATCGTGCTGTTTTACGGTCATCTGCAAATTTTACCCGGCGGTGGGCGTTTAGACGACTGGCTGGATCCACCTGCTCACGTTACCGGTTTCTACCTGATTGATGCACTGCTGGAAGGCAACGGCGAAGTCTTTTTCAATGCGCTTCAGCACCTGATTTTGCCATCGCTGACATTGGCTTTTGTACATCTTGGGATCGTTGCCCGTCAGATTCGTTCCGCTATGCTGGAGCAACTGAGTGAAGATTACATACGTACCGCCCGCGCCAGCGGGCTCCCGGGCTGGTACATCGTGCTGTGCTATGCATTGCCTAACGCTCTTATCCCATCAATCACCGTCCTCGGCCTGGCGCTGGGCGATCTGCTCTACGGTGCGGTATTGACCGAAACGGTCTTTGCCTGGCCTGGCATGGGCGCCTGGGTGGTGACCTCAATTCAGGCTCTCGACTTCCCGGCGGTAATGGGATTTGCGGTGGTGGTCTCGTTCGCCTATGTGCTGGTCAACCTGGTGGTGGATTTACTCTATCTGTGGGTAGACCCTCGAATTGGACGTGGAGGTGCTGAATGATGCTCACACAAGAAACACCGACCGCCCCTCAGACTGCACGCCGCCGCACGGACTGGGCCAAACTGTTCTGGATGATGAAAAGTAGCCCGCTGACTCTGGTTGGCGGGGTCATCATCGTATTGATACTGCTGCTGATGGTGCTGTCGCCGTGGATAACACCCCACGATCCGAATGCCATCAATTTGAGTGCGCGCCTGCTGCCCCCGTCAGCCGCTCACTGGTTTGGAACCGATGAAGTCGGTCGCGATCTGTTCAGCCGCGTTCTGGTAGGAAGTCAGCAATCTGTCGTTGCGGGTCTGGTGGTAGTGGGCATCGCCGGGGGATTGGGCTCACTGCTGGGTTGCTTGTCGGGTGTCATGGGTGGGCGTGCCGACGCGATAATTATGCGGATGATGGACATTATGCTGTCCATTCCTTCGCTGGTGCTGACGATGGCGTTGGCCGCCGCGCTGGGCCCCAGCCTGTTTAACGCCATGCTGGCGATTGCAATCGTCCGTATCCCTTTCTATGTACGCCTCGCCCGCGGTCAGACGTTAGTGGTACGCCAGTTTACTTATGTACAGGCTGCCCGGACCTACGGCGCTTCACGCTGGCATCTGATTAGCTGGCACATTTTACGCAATTCTCTGCCGCCGCTCATTGTGCAGGCATCACTGGATATCGGCAGTGCGATCCTGATGGCCGCCACGCTCGGGTTTATCGGTCTGGGCGCCCAGCAACCCAGCGCTGAATGGGGTGCGATGGTCGCAATTGGCCGCAATTACGTGCTTGATCAGTGGTGGTATTGTGCTTTTCCCGGCGCCGCCATTCTGATTACCGCCGTGGGCTTTAATCTCTTTGGCGATGGTATTCGCGATCTGCTGGATCCGAAAGCCGGAGGAAAACAGTCATGACACAACCCGTACTGGAAATCGAAGATTTGCATCTGAGTTTCCCCGGCTATAAAGCTGACGTGCATGCGCTGAACCATGTATCACTGCACATCAACCGCGGAGAAATCGTTGGTGTGGTGGGTGAATCCGGTTCCGGTAAGTCCGTGACCGCCATGCTCACCATGCGTCTGCTACCGGAGGGAAGCTATCGTATTCACCAGGGACGCGTTTCGCTGCTGGGTGAAGATGTGCTCAACGCCAGTGAGAAACAAATGCGCCAATGGCGCGGTGCACGTGTCGCGATGATCTTTCAGGAGCCCATGACAGCACTGAATCCGACCCGCCGTATCGGCCAGCAAATGGTGGAGGTGATCCGCCATCATCAGGCGTTAATCCGCACGGATGCCCGCCAGAAAGCCGTCGCTCTACTCGAAGAGATGCAAATCCCGGACGCGCCGGAGGTCATGAAACGTTTTCCGTTTGAGCTTTCCGGCGGTATGCGCCAACGCGTGATGATTGCGCTAGCCTTTTCGTGCGAGCCGGAGCTTATCATTGCCGATGAACCGACCACTGCACTGGACGTCACGGTGCAACTGCAGGTGCTGCGTTTGCTGAAGTTAAAAGCACGCGCCAGCGGAACAGCCGTGTTATTTATCAGCCATGATATGGCGGTGGTTTCACAGTTATGTGACCGGTTGTATGTCATGTATGCCGGGAGTGTGATTGAGAGTGGCCCGACGCAAACCGTTATTCAACGCCCGACTCACCCCTATTCCATCGGCTTGCTGAAATGTGCACCGGAACACGGCGAACCGCGCGCATTGCTGCCCGCCATTCCCGGCACCGTGCCGAACCTAACCTGCTTACCTGCCGGATGCGCGTTTCGCGAGCGCTGCTTTGCAGCTGGTCCTCGTTGTGAAGAAACGCCGGTGTTAAGTAGTCAGGGAGGTGCAGATCAACAATCTGCCTGCTGGTATCCGCAACTGGAGACAACACATGTCTGATTTTTTACTGGCGCTGCAGGATGTTCATGTCAACTTTCCTGCGCGTAAAAACTGGCTTGGCAAGGTTACGGAACGGGTGCATGCGCTCAACGGTCTGGATTTACAGATTCGCCAGGGTGAAACGCTGGGGATTGTTGGCGAATCCGGCTGTGGAAAAAGTACGCTGGCGCAACTGTTGATGGGCATGTTGAAACCCAGTCAGGGAAGCTATTCTCGCCGTGGTGATAAGCAGCATAACGGTATGCAAATGGTCTTTCAGGACCCGCTTTCATCACTGGATCCGCGCTTACCGGTGTGGCGGATAATTACCGAACCGGTGTGGATCCAAAAACGGAGCCCGGAGCGTGAACGACGCATGCTTGCCGAGGATTTGGCACGACAGGTGGGGATTCGTCCTGAATATCTCGACCGCTTGCCGCACGCGTTTTCCGGTGGACAGCGCCAACGTATTGCTATTGCCCGGGCGCTATCGTCAGAGCCGGATGTTATCGTCCTCGATGAGCCCACTTCAGCGCTGGATATCTCCGTGCAGGCGCAAATTCTCAACCTGCTGGTGTCGCTACAGGCGCGCAGAAACCTGACCTACGTATTGATATCGCATAACGTGTCGGTGGTCCGCCATATGAGCGACCGTGTGGCGGTGATGTACCTCGGGCAAATTGTTGAGCTGGGCGATGCCCAACAGGTTCTCACTCACCCCGCCCATCCGTACACACGATTATTACTGGACTCGGTCCCTAAAACGGGCGTACCGCTGGCGGAAGATTTGGTGTTACGTAAAACCGAGCTACCGGGAAACCGAACGTTGCCCCAGGGCTGCTTTTTCCGTGACAGATGTCCATTGGCAACCCAAGGTTGTGAGAAGAAACAGGCATTGCTGAAGAGTGATACCGGATGTGACGTTCGCTGCTGGCGGGCGGTTACATGACCTGAGCCGTTGAGAAAAGTCAGGTGCGATACGCCTTTTTCAGTGAATCCACCAGCACCTCGGAAGCGGTAGATAATTTATGATGCGCCGAACGCAAAACCCCGATCCGACGCTGGATCACCGGCGTATCCAGATCGATACAGGTTGCGCCTAACTCTGTCATTTGCGTGCGGCATAGTGCAGGTACGGCGCTACCGCCCAGACCGTTAGCCACCAGACGGCCAACGGTTACCAGCTGATGGCTCTCCAGCGCTACTTCCAGCGTATGTCCGCTTTGCACCAGTTGTTCTTCCAGCATCAGCCTCACGGCGGACGGGCGTTGCAGGGTGATAAAATCCAGCGTCAGCAGTTCGCGCCACGCAATACGATCCCTGTCTGCCAGTCGACAGGTTGGCGGCACAATCGCGATAAAACGATCCACGCCGAGCGGCGTGAAATGTAGATGTCCCGAATAGTCCGGCTCGAAGGCTATGCCCATCTCGACCCGCCCTTCACTGACCATTTCAATCACGTGTTCATTAATTACATCGTGAACCGTTACGTTGATACCGGAATAAGAATCACGAAATGTTTTCAGTACCGATGGCAGGACGTTAGCGGCAAATGAGGGCATGGCGGCGATCGATATTTTACCGCGCTGCAGCGTAAAGCGCTGGCGCATGGCTTCTTCCGTATTCTCCCAGTCCGCCAGCAGCTGTCGCCCCATATTCAGCAGCGTTTCTCCCTCCTGCGTCAGGGTCACTTTGCGAGTTGTTCTTAACAGTAACGCCCCGCCCAGCGAATCTTCCAGTCCTTTAATCGCCAGGCTTAACGCGGGTTGCGACATATTCAGTCTTTCGCTGGCATGAGCAAAATTCAGAGTGTGAGCTACCGCTAAAAACGCGCGTAACTGTTTGATGCTCATTCCCATTTCGCATTCCTTTAACTTGTTGAATACCTTTAATTAACATTAAATTGATAAAAAAACCCAATGAGTGAGTCACAAATTTAAAATTAACAAATCATTTTTCACCCCCAATGATGTCGGCAAGGACAACTGGGGAGGCAAGTGTATGGCTGGACTGGATAAACGTGTTGCCACTTATCAAGAGGCGCTGGAAGGACTGACCGACAACATGACGCTGCTGGCTGGCGGTTTTGGTTTATGTGGGATCCCTGAAAACCTGATTACCGAAGTACGCCGTCGTGAGGTTCAGGGACTTACCGTTGTATCAAACAACTGTGGCGTGGATGGCTTTGGCCTTGGCGTGCTGCTGGAAACGCGTCAGGTGCGCAAAGTGGTCGCGTCCTATGTGGGGGAAAACGCCCTGTTTGAGAAACAGGTGCTTAGCGGAGAACTGGAAGCCATCCTGACGCCACAGGGTACGCTGGCAGAGCAGTTGCGCGCGGGCGGCGCGGGGATCCCGGCATTTTTTACCGCGACCGGATATGGAACCCCCGTGGCGGAAGGGAAAGAGGTTCGCGAGTTTGCCGGACGCCCTTACATCCTTGAGCAGGCGATAACCGGTGATTTTGCGTTGGTTAAAGGCTGGAAAGCCGACTGGTACGGCAACGTCATCTATCGCCACACCGCACAGAATTTTAATCCGCTGATGGCCGCCGCCGGGCGCATTACCGTCGTGGAAGTCGAAGAAATTGTCCCTCCCGGAGAACTGGACCCTGCTGCGATTCACACTCCCGGAATTTTCGTTAACCGCATTATTCAGGGGCAGTTTGAAAAACGTATTGAACAACGCACCCTGCGCCAGAAAGGAGCCTGACATGTTAACGCGTGAACAAATGGCGATGCGCGTCGCCCGCGAGCTGCGCGACGGTTATTACGTCAACCTTGGGATCGGCATTCCCACGCTGGTGGCAAATTACATCCCTGATGGCATGGATGTGATGCTGCAATCAGAAAACGGTTTGCTGGGTATGGGCCCGTTTCCCACAGAAGACGAAATTGATGCCGACATGATCAACGCCGGGAAACAGACTGTGACGGCGCGCAAAGGCGCGGCGATTTTCGACTCGGCGCAATCCTTCGCCATGATCCGCGGCGGCCACGTTGATCTGACGGTGCTCGGTGCGTTTGAAGTCGATGTTAACGGCAATATCGCCTCATGGATGATCCCCGGAAAAATGGTGAAAGGCATGGGCGGCGCGATGGATCTGGTTGCCGGAGCCGACAATATCATTGTGGTAATGACCCATGCTTCCAAAAGCGGTGAGTCCAAACTGCTTCCCGCCTGCACCCTGCCGCTGACCGGCGTGGCCTGCATCAAACGTGTGCTTACCGACCTGGCTCTGCTGGAAATTGCCGACGGTGCGTTCATTCTGCGTGAACGCGCACCGGGCATTAGCGTGGATGAGATTGTCGCCAGAACAGCAGGCAAGCTGATCGTTCCCGAAACTGTCCCCGAAATGCACTTTAGCTGAGGAGCTGACCATGCAGGATGTTGTCATTGTCGCGGCAACGCGCACCCCGATTGGCAGTTTTCATGGCGCGCTGGCACCACTTTCCGCGGTTGAGCTTGGTTCAGTGGTGATCCGTTCGCTGCTGGAAAAAACGGCTGTGGTGCCTGAGCAAATTGATGAGGTGATTTTAGGTCAGGTTCTGACTGCGGGCTGCGGTCAGAATCCGGCCAGACAAACGGCGTTACGGGCAGGACTGCCGGTCACCACGCCCGCGTTAACCATCAACTTGGTGTGTGGTTCGGGTCTGAAGGCGGTGCATCAGGCGGTACAGGCGATTCGCTGTGGCGATGCGCAAATCGTGATTGCCGGGGGCCAGGAGAGCATGAGCAATGCGCCCTATTATCTCGACGGCGCGCGGGCCGGTCTGCGGTTGGGTCATGCCAGTATGAAAGACAGCGTGGTGCATGACGGCCTGTGGGATGCGTTCAACGACTATCACATGGGTATTACTGCCGAAAATCTGGCGGATAAGTTCGTAATCAGTCGTGAGCAGCAGGACGCTTTTGCCCTGCACTCCCAGCAAAAAGCTGCCGCCGCCATTGAAGCGGGTCGTTTTAACGCGGAAATCACGCCGGTCAGCGTCCCACAGGGCAAAAAGCCGCCACGTGTGGTGGACCGTGACGAACAACCTCGCCCGGATACTCAGGCCGACAAGCTGGCGCAACTTAAACCGGCGTTTCGTCCGGGTAACGGCACGGTGACCGCCGGAAATGCATCATCCATCAATGATGGTGCCGCCGCGGTGATGTTGATGAGCGCCGCCAAAGCGGCGGAACTCAATCTGCCAGTGCTTGCCCAGGTGGCGGGCTACGCGGTTTCTGGCGTCGATCCCGCCATTATGGGCATTGGGCCGGTAGAAGCGTCACTCCAGTGCCTGAAGCGTGCTGGCTGGACGCTAAATGACGTGGATCTTATCGAAGCCAACGAAGCCTTTGCTGCGCAAGCGCTGGCGGTTGGCGAATCCCTGAACTGGGACAGCAACCGGGTAAACGTGAACGGCGGTGCGATTGCGCTGGGGCACCCGATTGGCGCATCAGGTTGCCGAATTTTGGTAACACTGCTGCACGAAATGGCTCGCAGCAATGCAGCTAAAGGGCTGGCTACGCTGTGCGTAGGTGGCGGTCAAGGTGTGGCGCTGGCGGTAGAACGTCCGCAGGGGGTAGCTCATGCAAAGTAAGCCTATCTGCATTCTGGGCGCGGGGTTAATGGGTGTCGGCATTGCTACCCACTTCGCCCGTTTTGGTTACGATGTCTGGTTATACGATACCGATAGCAGCCGAATTGCAGAAATAAGCGGAGTTGCTGGCGGTATCCTGGATGAGCTGATTGTCACTGATCAATTTGCAATTGGTGAAAAAGCGACGGTCGTGGCTCGCCTGCACGGCACAACCTCGCTACAGGATATTGCCGCATGCCGGTTACTGATTGAAGCGATCCCGGAGCGGCTCGAACTCAAACACGCACTGTATGCGCAACTGGAAGAGCTGATCGCGCCGGAGGCCGTTATTGCCAGTAATACCAGCGGCCTGCCGCCGGATGCGCTGGCAGAAAAACTCGCCCATCCCGAACGGTTGCTGATCGCCCATTTCTGGCACCCGCCACATTTTATTCCGCTGGTCGAAATTGTACCTGGCACCGCAACGAAGCCGGAATATCTCCATGAATTGCAACAACAACTGATCGCGATGCAACTTGAGGCCGTGGTGCTCGACCGCGCCGCCCCAGGGTTTGTTGGCAATCGACTGCAGTTTGCTCTGCTGCGTGAAGCGCTACATATCGTTAAAAGCGGCATCGCCAGCGCAGAAGTGGTTGATCAGGTGATGCGCGCCTCGCTCGGACGTCGCTATGCAATGGTCGGTCCGCTGGAGGCTGCTGATATGACCGGACTTTCTACGGTGCAGGACATTTGTCGGCATCTGCTTCCGGAACTGGCAACCGGCAGCGACATGATGTCGCTGGTCGCTGACAAGGTTGCCAACGGTGATACCGGGTTGCGCAGCGGCCAGGGATTTTATCGCTGGGATGATTCGCGCAAGGAATACATCCAGCAACGCAGGGAGCATCAGCTGCGATTTGCCCTGAAGCCATAACGTCTCTTTCTGTACCCCAATATAATAATAAGGAGTCATGATGAGTGTATTAATCGCCCTGGCAGCGCTGGGCCTGCTGATGCTGGCAGCCTATCGCGGATACAGCGTCATTCTGTTTGCCCCCATCGCAGCATTAGGTGCTGTATTGCTTACCGAACCCAGCGCCGTCGGCCCTGCTTTCACCGGCCTGTTTATGGAAAAAATGGTCGGTTTTGTGAAGCTTTACTTCCCGGTGTTCTTGCTGGGGGCAGTGTTTGGCAAGTTAATCGAGTTATCTGGGTTTTCACGTTCCATTGTTGCCGCCGCTATCAACATTCTCGGCCGTCGCCATGCCATTCCGGTTATTGTGCTGGTATGTGCGCTGTTGACCTACGGCGGCGTATCGCTGTTCGTCGTGGCCTTTGCGGTGTATCCGTTCGCGGCTGAACTGTTCCGTCAGAGCAATATTCCTAAACGCCTGATCCCGGCAACCGTTGCGCTGGGCGCGTTCTCCTTCACCATGGATGCCCTGCCAGGCACACCGCAGATCCAGAACATTATTCCGACCAGTTTCTTCGGTACCAACGCCTGGGCCGCGCCGTGGCTGGGTCTGATAGGTTCCGTGTTTATCATCGTTGTTGGTCTGGTTTATCTCGAACGTCAGCGTCGTAAAGCGCAGGCAAAGAATGAAGGCTATGGGACTGAACTGTTAAACGAGCCGGAAACGCCGGATAACATTAATCTGCCGAACCCGATCATCGCGATCTCTCCGCTGATCCTGGTTGGGGTATTTAACCTGCTGTTTACCCGCTGGATCCCGCAATGGTATGGCGCCACGCATCAACTGGAGCTTCCGGGTCTCGCCAAGCCGATTACCACCGAAGTCGGTAAAATCACCGCTATCTGGGCAGTGGAAGCGGCGCTGATTTCTGGGATCCTGCTGGTGGTGCTCTTCGGCTATCGCAACATTAAAGGTCGCCTGGCGGAAGGCAGCAGAACGGCGGTTGGCGGCGCGATCCTCGCGGCGATGAACACCGCGTCAGAGTACGGTTTTGGCGCAGTGATCGCCGCCCTGCCAGGTTTCCTTGTACTGTCAAAAGCACTGGCGGCTATTCCTGACCCGCTGCTCAATGAAGCTATCAGTATCACTACGCTCGCCGGGATCACCGGTTCGGCGTCTGGCGGGATGAGTATTGCCCTTGCCGCCATGTCTGACACCTTTATCGCGGCCGCTCACGCTGCCAATATCCCACTTGAAGTCTTTCACCGCGTGGCGTCTATGGCCAGCGGCGGTATGGACACCCTGCCGCATAACGGCGCAGTCATTACCTTATTAGCTATCACCGGTCTCAGCCACCGTCAGGCGTATGGCGGAATTTTTGCTATTACCGTCATTAAAAGTCTGGCCGTACTGTTTGTCATCGGCGTCTTCTACACCACCGGAATTGTTTAAGGAGAATCATCATGAACTTAACGGGAAAAACCGCCCTGGTTACCGGCTCGACCAGCGGTATCGGATTAGGTATCGCACAGGTGCTGGCGCAAGCGGGCGCCACCCTGATCCTCAACGGGTTTGGTGATGTGGATGCCGCCAAAGACGCTGTTGCCCAATATGGCAAAACTCCAGGCTATCATGGCGCAGATCTGAGCGACGAAGCGCAAATTGCCGACATGATGCGCTATGCCGAGAGCGAATTCGGTGGCGTTGATATTCTGGTCAACAATGCGGGGATCCAGCATGTATCCCCGGTGGAAACCTTCCCGGTTGATAAATGGAACGCGATTATCGCTATTAATCTCTCTTCCGTTTTTCACACCACGCGTCTGGCACTTCCTGGTATGCGCGCGCGAAACTGGGGGCGCATCATTAATATCGCTTCTGTTCACGGCCTGGTGGCCTCAAAAGAGAAATCTGCCTACGTAGCGGCGAAGCACGGCGTGGTGGGATTCACCAAGACCATCGCACTGGAAACCGCGCAGACGGGTGTCACCTGCAATGCGCTATGTCCCGGTTGGGTGCTCACGCCGTTGGTTCAGCAGCAGATCGATAAGCGTATTGCCGAAGGCGCAGAGCCTGAGGCTGCGCGTGACGCCCTGCTGGCGGAAAAGCAGCCGTCGCGCGAATTCGTCACGCCGGAACAGTTAGGTGAGCTGGCACTATTTCTGTGTTCAGACGGTGCGGCGCAGGTGCGCGGCGTGGCGTGGAATATGGATGGCGGTTGGGTAGCGCAATAACATCATCAGGTGCCGGATAAGACTGACTTACATCCGGCACAGTCGTAGGCCGGATAAGACGCAGTCGCATCCGGCACGCCACGATTAAGACTTCAGCTGATAATCCAGCGTAATTTCCGCGTTCAGTACCTGCGATACCGGGCATCCGGCTTTTGCTTTCTGGATGATGCCGTCAAACGTGGCGGCGTCTATCCCCGGCACGCTCACCTGGCTATGCAACGCGACTTTAGTGATCGCAAACCCGGCATCTACTTTATCCAGAGAAACATCGGCAGTGGTATCAATGGCATCTGGGGTAAACCCCGCTTCACCCAGCATCAGCGAAAGTGCCATCGAGAAGCAGGCTGCATGGGCCGCGCCAATCAACTCTTCAGGATTGGTGCCTTTCTCACCTTCAAATCGTGTATTAAACCCATACGGTTGCTGATTCAACACGCCACTTTCGGTCGACACAGTGCCTTTGCCGCGCTTAATGTCGCCTTCCCAGTGTGCCTGACCTTTCTTATGGATAGTCATTACCGCTCTCCTGTGTTGTCGTCGGAGTTACTAGTATAGGACGGCTGAGAAAAAGCATGTTACATACGGGATAGTTCTCATTTGCCGCTTAAGCATTGACCTTTCAGATAAAATGACCGACCATCCAGAAAGCCGTTATGTTGAACATCGGCTTTATATCAGGTTGTATTTCGTCCGTTCTCATACGGGCTCGCCCTTGAAACCAGTAACAGGATTAAGGAGTTAGAATGAAATCGAACCGTCAGGCCCGTCATATTCTCGGACTGGACCACAAAATCTCAAATCAACGTAAAATCGTGACCGAAGGTGACAAAACCAACGTGGTCAATAATCCTACTGGAAGAAAGCGCCGCACTGACGGCAAGTAGCCTTTCGCACGTCTGACTGAGTAACGAGATAAACACCATTGCAACCGCAGTGGTGTTTTTGCTTATAAAACCCCTTAACCCATTCACAATGCTTTATACTTCGCCCGTTTCCCTGGCGGACAGGCTACATACGATCATAAAGAGCGCCAGGGACGGTTATTCAAAAAAGAGTGAGTGACATGGAAAACGAAACCAAAAAATTGCGTTCCCTTTACATCCCCTACGCTGGCCCGGTACTGCTGGAATTCCCTTTACTGAATAAAGGGAGCGCCTTCAGTGTGGAAGAACGCCGTAACTTCAACCTGCTGGGGTTACTGCCGGAAGTGGTCGAGACGATTGAGGAACAGGCTGAACGCGCCTGGATCCAATATCAGGGATTCAAAACCGAAATCGACAAACATATTTACCTGCGCAACATCCAGGACACCAACGAAACCCTGTTTTACCGACTGGTGCATAATCACCTGGATGAGATGATGCCAGTTATCTATACCCCAACGGTCGGCGCGGCCTGTGAGCGTTTCTCTGAGATTTATCGTCGCGCACGCGGCGTGTTTATCTCATATCAGAACCGCCACAATATGGACGATATCCTGCAAAACGTCCCTAACCACAATATCAAGGTCATCGTTGTCACCGATGGCGAACGTATTTTAGGTCTTGGCGATCAGGGGATCGGCGGGATGGGTATTCCAATCGGTAAACTGTCGCTGTATACCGCATGTGGCGGAATTAGCCCGGCCTATACTCTTCCGGTGGTACTGGACGTGGGGACCAACAATCAGCAACTGCTGAACGATCCGCTGTATATGGGCTGGCGCAATCCGCGTATCACTGATGATGAATACTACGAATTCGTTGATGAATTCATCCAGGCCGTGAAGCATCGCTGGCCGGATGTGCTGTTGCAGTTTGAAGATTTCGCCCAGAAAAACGCTATGCCACTGCTGACCCGTTATCGTGATGAAATTTGCTCGTTTAACGACGATATTCAGGGCACCGCGGCGGTTACTGTCGGTACGCTGATTGCGGCTAGCCGCGCGGCCGGTAGCCAGTTGAGTGAACAGAACATCGTCTTCCTCGGCGCAGGTTCCGCCGGTTGCGGGATCGCCGAGCAGATCATTGCGCAGATCCAGCGTGAAGGTTTAAGTGAAGAAGCGGCGCGTCAACGCGTATTCATGGTCGATCGCTTCGGCCTGTTAACAGACAAAATGCCGAACCTGCTCTCCTTCCAGACCAAACTGGTGCAAAAACGCGAAAATCTCCAGCATTGGGATACCCAAGAAGATGTGCTGTCGTTGCTCGATGTGGTCCGCAACGTTAAGCCGGATATCCTAATCGGCGTTTCCGGACAAACCGGCCTGTTTACCGAAGAGATCATCCGCGAAATGCACAAGCATTGTCCGCGTCCGATCGTCATGCCGTTGTCTAACCCCACTTCCCGTGTTGAAGCTACACCACAGGATATTATTGCCTGGACCGAAGGGAACGCGCTGGTTGCGACCGGTAGCCCGTTCGCACCGGTACTGTGGAAAGAGAAAATTTATCCGATCGCCCAGTGTAACAACGCCTATATCTTCCCGGGTATTGGTCTGGGGGTTATTGCTTCTGGCGCGTCGCGCATCACTGATGAAATGCTGATGTCGGCGAGTGAAACGCTGGCGCAGTATTCACCGCTGGTGCTCAACGGTGAAGGTCTGGTGCTACCGGAACTGAAAGATATTCAGACCGTTTCTCGCGCCATTGCCTTTGCCGTCGGTAAAATGGCTCAGCAGCAAGGTGTGGCAGTGAAAACCTCCGCCGAAGCGCTGCAACAGGCGATTGACGATAATTTCTGGCAGGCAGAATATCGCGACTACCGTCGTACTTCTATTTGACGGTTTGCCCGGCGGCACACTGCTGCCGGGCGTTCAACACTTGCGCTTTTGCGTAACTTACGATTACACTTTCACCACCGATTAACATTCTGAAAAACAAAAGGAGGATACTTATGCTGTACTGTGAACGTTTTATCGTTTCACATGCTTTTGGCGATCGCCAGTGCTCAAGCGTTATCGGTATCGTGCTGCGATAACTTCTGCTTGAGCGAAGCTAACTTCTAAATCCCCTTCTCTCGGGCTTACCGGGTTATCGTCAGCGATGTTTGACGAGGCGTTTTCACGCCTGTAACTCTTGAGTAAGCAACAATGAGCACATTACTAACCGCACAATCCTTACACGTTGATACGGCATTCGGCACGCTATTCGACGATCTTTCCTTTACCCTGAAAAAAGGCGACCGCATCGGGCTTATCGGTTACAACGGCTGCGGTAAAAGCACACTGTTAAAACTGCTCGATGGCACGATCTCGCCCACCAGTGGGGCAATCGCGCAGGCGAATCACTGCCATCTCGCGCGTGTAGAACAACATCTACCTGACGATATACTGCCGCTTACGCTGCAGGAAGCCGTTCTCGCTCAACTTCCCGAGCATGAACGCGCAGCTCAGCAGTGGCGGGTTGAAGCACTGCTTGCCGAAATGGGTTTTACACCAGAGAATTTATCTCTGACTGCGCAAACATTGAGCGGTGGCCAGCACACGCGCTTGCTATTAGCGCGGGCACTGATGCGTAATCCTGACTTGCTGCTGCTGGATGAACCGGGTAACCACCTGGATTTGCCTACATTACTGTGGCTTGAGCAGTTCTTACAGAACTGGTCTGGCAGTTTTGTGGTGGTCTCCCACGACCCGCAACTGCTGGACGCGGTGACTCATGGAACCTGGATCTTGCGCGATCGCACTCTCCATGCGTTTGATCTACCCTGTAGCGCGGCGCGTCAGGCTCTGGCAGAAAGAGATGTCAGCGATGCTCTGCGCCACAAGGCTGAGCAAAAAGAGATAGACCGGGTGACTGCCAGCGCCAAACGGCTGGCAACCTGGGGGCGGGTCTACGACAACGAAGATCTCTCCCGCAAGGCAAAGCAGATGGAAAAACAGGTACAGCGCCTGAAAGAGGTGCAAACAGAAGTAACGTCAGGAAGTCAGTGGACACTAACATTGCAGGGTGATGCCCTGCGTGCAGATCGTTTGCTGGAGATGACCAATCTGTCTGTAGCCCCTGCTCCCGGTGCAGATACACTGTTTTCCATTGCCGGTATCCGGTTAAAAAGCGGCGATCGCGTGGCGATTGTCGGGCGTAACGGTTGCGGGAAATCATCGCTGTTAAGGCTTATCTGGCAACAGTTTCAGTCACAGCTGGCATCACCTTCACTGGTGTTACACCCGCGCGTTACCCTGGGTTATTACGACCAGACGCTGCATCAGCTTGCCGATAACGATTCATTGTTTGACGCGCTGGAAGCGTTTGCCCCGCAGCCAGAGATTCGCAAGATGGCGTTGATTAGCGCGGGATTTCCGTGGGTTCGCCATGCGCAGCGAGTCAGCACGTTAAGCGGCGGTGAGCGCTCCCGGTTACTGTTTGTTGGGTTGACGCTTGCGCGCTACAGTCTGCTGATGCTCGATGAACCGACCAACCATCTGGATATGGAAGGCAAAGAGGCGCTGGCAGAAACGCTACAAAGCTATAACGGCGGCGTGTTGCTGGTCAGTCACGACCGGCAGCTTATCAGCCAAAGCTGCAACCGGTTCTGGTTAATCGACAATGGCGAACTCAGTGAATGGCACGATCTGGATGCGGTCAATGCGCGTATTCGGGAAACGTCCGCGGAGATAACCGTTCCCAAAACGGTGGCTGAAGCGAAAACTGAAATAAGCGGTGACAGCGATAGATTGCTGGAACAACTTCTCGATCTTGAGCAGCGTCTGGCCGACGATCTCGCCCGCAAGCCGAAACATCAAAAACCGTTGTTACAGGCGCAATGGCGTAAAGAGATTGAACGTCTGAACGCACAACTGGAGTAATCTTTATTGCCGGATGGCGCAAGCTTATCCGGCCTACATCAGCAAAATGCGCGTGTAGGCCAGGCATCCGGCAATTCTTGCGTGACGCTTTCCAGTTATTCCCCTTCTCCCTTTTTCTTTTTGCACATTCGCCGCACAATTTTAAATATCGCAATCTTGGTGTTGCGTTTAACGGAACATTGATGGTAGTGTTCCTCTTGAAGGAACAAGGATGATACGGATGATCATGAACTTCAGGCACAAGGGATTGCGCGATTTGTTTCTTCATGGACGAACATCAGGCGTTATTGCGAAACATGTCCGACGATTACGACACAGACTTGCCGTTATTGATGCGGCAAGCAAGGTTACAGATATCAATATGCCCGGTTATAAGCTACATCCTCTGGTGGGTGAACGCGACGGCATATGGGCAATTTCTGTTTCAGGTAACTGGCGTATTACGTTTGAATTCGTCAATGGCGACGCGTACATACTGGATTACGAGGACTATCATTGATGAAGATGGCAAATCATCCCCGTCCTGGGGATATCATTCAGGAAGCGCTGGAAGAACTCAATGTCAGCCTGCGCGAGTTTGCCAGAGCTATGGAGATTGCACCGTCAACGGCAAGTCGACTATTAACCGGGAAAGCGGCTCTGACGCCTGAGATGGCGATTAAACTCTCCGTAGTGATTGGCAGTTCACCCGAAATGTGGTTAAACCTGCAAAATACCTGGAGTCTGGCAGAGGCCCAAAAAAGCGTGGATATTTCACGTCTGCGTAAGCTGGCGGTACAGTGATATAAATGCCGGATATACTTTTGTCATCCGGCATACCATTTATTGCTGCGGTTTTCTCTCTTTCCAGGCATCCCAGGCCTGTTTGATCTCTTGCTTTGCCGTAGCGGCGTCATTGAAACCGTTTAATTCGACCTTCTTGCGCCCTTCCGGCAGATCTTTGTACACGCGGAAGAAAGATTCCAGACGTTGAACTTCAATCTTGGGCAGATCGCTCAACTCTTTGATGTCGTCATAAGTGGGGTCAATTTTACTGGCCGGAACGGCGACAATTTTGTCGTCCTTTTCACCGCCGTCGATCATCTTCAGGACGCCAATAGCGCGCAGCTTAATCAACGTTCCCGGAGCAAGCGGCGCACGGGTATAAAAAATGACGTCCAGCGGGTCACCGTCACCGGCTAAAGACTGGGTGAGTGAACCGTAGTTGGCGGGATAGGCAACCGGCATTGACTGGAAGCGATCGGCAACGATAAAACCGGTTTTGGCGTCGGTTTCATATTTAATCATTCCACCTGCCGGAATTTCGGTTACGGCATAAAACTCTTCCGGGTTGTTCTCCGGCTGAGGAAATTCGAGGATGTTTTGCGCCTGAGCTGAAGCACAAAGAAACACGCTGACTGCGAGTAATTTTTTCACCAGATGCATTGTCTTTTAACTCTTCTATTATCGGAAAGACAACACCTTACGTTCAGCAGATGACATAAACATGACGTTTTTTTGGCAAAAAAATGGCGCTACCGATGTAGCGCCATTGCGTAGAGGGAACATCAGGGATTAGTTAACCCCCTCCTCGCTCTCTTTTTTCGCTTCTTGTCTTTCAACTTCGCGATACCAACGTGGGTGATGTTTCTTCGCCCAGCGACGGCTCACTTTCCCTTCAACCATGCCTTTAATCGATCCTTTCACCCAGAATGCCATATACATATGGATGAGGATGGCGTGCATCAGGATAATCCCCGCCGCCGCATGGATCAGCAGGCTATAGCGCACGACCTGCATCGGGAAGAACTGCGCGAAGTACGGACGCCAGATAATGATACCGGTAATCAGCAACACGAAAATCATGCTCATAATCGACCAGAACATCATTTTCTGCCCGGCGTTGTATTTGCCCACATCCGCCACTTTGTGTTCATTGCCTTTCAGTACTTCCACAATGTTTTTCAGCCACGGAATATCTTTCTTATCCGGGATATTGTGGTGCACAAAGCGTACAAACATGAACATCAGCGCCACGAAGATCAGTATGCCGAAGAACGGGTGCAAAATGCGGCCCATTTGCGGCGTACCGAAGGTTTGCGTCAGCCATTGCAGAGTCGGGAAGAAAAATGAAATCCCCGACAGAGCCACCAGGAAGAAGCAGATCACCACCGTCCAGTGACAGGCGCGGTCGATAAATTTCGTGCGCACAATCATTTTCGATTTACTCATGATGATCCTCCTCGTCGTCGTCCACTTCCTTATTCGGACCAATACCAATGTAGTGGTAAATCAGTCCGGCGAAGGTGGCGATAAATCCGGCAGCGGCCAGCGGCTTCAGCGCCCCTTTCCACAGATTGATAGAGGTATCTATCTGCGGGTCTTTTGGCAGGCCGTGATACAGTTCAGGCTGGTTGGCATGATGCAGAACGTACATGACGTGCGTGCCGCCCACACCTTCCGGGTTGTAAAGACCGGCATGTTCAAAACCGCGTGCCTTCAGTTTGGCCACACGCTGTTCACCCATTTCCAGCATTTCCTGCTTGGTGCCGAAATGTATTGCCCCGGTAGGACACGTTTTCACGCAGGCAGGTTCCTGCCCGACGCTGACACGGTCCACACACAGCGTACATTTATACACGCGGTTATCCTCTTTATTGAGGCGCGGAATATTAAATGGACACCCGGCAATACAGTAGCCGCAGCCAATGCAGTGCTCTGACTGGAAATCGACAATCCCGTTGGCGTACTGGATGATGGCCCCGGCAGACGGGCACGCCTTCAGGCAGCCCGGATCTTCACAGTGCATACAGCCGTCTTTACGAATCAACCACTCCAGCTTGCCGTTCTGTTCGGTTTCGGTAAATCGCATCACCGTCCAGGACTTGGCGCTGAGATCGGCGGGGTTGTCATAAACCCCGACGCAGTGGCCTACTTCATCGCGGATATCGTTCCACTCTGAACATGCCACCTGACAGGCCTTACAGCCTATGCAGGTGGAAACGTCGATCAGCTTCGCGACCTCTGCTTTGTAATCACGAGCCTGAGGTGGCGGCGTGATGGAGTTTGTTGCGGACCGTTTGATGATGTCCTGCGTTTCCATAGACATATGTTCGCCTCCCTTACGCCTTCTCGATGTTAACTAAAAACGCTTTGTATTCCGGCGTTTGCGAGTTTGCATCACCGACATTCGGCGTCAGGGTGTTGGCGATAAAGCCTTTACGCGCGACTCCTTCAAAGCCCCAGTGGATTGGGATCCCAACCGTTTCTACCTGCTGACCGTTGACGTTCAGGGTACGCAGACGACGAGTGACCACGGCAACTGCGCGAATAAATCCACGTTTGCTGCTGACTTTCACGTGATCGCCGTTGTTGATCCCCTTCGCTGCCGCCAGCGTTTCGCTGATTTCCACAAACTGCTCCGGCTGGGCAATCGCATTCAACAATGCGTGCTTGGTCCAGGTATGGAAATGTTCGGTCAGACGATAGGTCGTCCCGACGTACGGGAAGTCCTGTTTCGTGCCCATACGGAGTTTATCCGCCTCGTACAGACGCGCTGCCGGGTTGGAGATCACATTCGGGTGCAGCGGGTTAGTGCCAAGCGGCGTTTCCATCGGCTCGTAGTGTTCCGGGAACGGACCTTCCGCCATCTTATCGATAGCAAACAGACGCCCCAGCCCTTCCGGCTGCATGATAAACGGATTGGTGCCACTGCCCGGTGCTGCGGTATTGAAGTCAGGGATATCGTTCCCCGTCCACTTCGTACCGTTCCACTGGATAAGCATGCGTTTTGGATCCCACGGTTTACCCTGCGGATCCGCCGAAGCGCGGTTATACAGCACGCGACGGTTCAGCGGCCATGCCCAGGCCCAGCCCAACGTATTACCGAGGCCTGACGGGTCGGCGTTATCGCGATTGGCCATCTGGTTGCCCTGCTCGGTCCAGCTGCCGGTATAAATCCAGCAGGATGATGACGTAGAACCATCATCGCGCAGCAGCGCAAAGCTGTTGAGCAACTGACCTTTTTTCGCAACCAGCACGCCGTTGGCATCATAGAGATCTTCCAGCGCATAGCCGTTGTTCTCTTTCGCCACTTCTTCGGAGTGCGGTTCGTCCGGCTGCTTATAGTTCCAGCTCATTTTCAGAACGGGTTCTACAGCTTTACCGCCTTCAGTGCGATACATGTCGCGCAGGCGGTGGTAAATACCGGCAAGGATCTCGCCGTCGTTGCGGGCTTCACCCGGTGCGTCCTGACCTTTCCAGTGCCACTGCAGCCAGCGGCCGGAGTTGGCGATGGAGCCGTCCTCTTCCGCAAAGCAGGTAGAAGGCAAACGGAAGACTTCGGTCTGAATCGACGCCGGATCAACGTCGTTTGATTCACCGTGGTTCTGCCAGAACGTTGAGGTTTCGGTCACCAGCGGATCGATAACCACCAGATACTTCAGTTTGCTGAGGCTCTGCACCACTTTGTTTTTGTCCGGGAAGGACGCAACAGGGTTAAAGCCCTGACAGATGTAGCCGGTGACTTTCCCGCTATCCATCATGTTGAAGTATTTAATGACGTCGTAGGACTGATCCCACTTCGGCAGCCACTCAAAGCCCCAGTCATTTTCTTTCTGCGCTGCATTGCCGTAGAAAGATTTCATCAGGCTGACGAAGAACTTCGGATAGTTGCCCCAGTAGTTAACCTGATCTGCCAATGTCGCTTTTGGCGTGTTTGCGGCCAGATAGGTTTGCAGGTCTGTCTGTTTCTCTGACG
This sequence comes from Citrobacter freundii complex sp. 2024EL-00216, assembly GCF_043945515.1. Classification (NCBI taxonomy): domain Bacteria; kingdom Pseudomonadati; phylum Pseudomonadota; class Gammaproteobacteria; order Enterobacterales; family Enterobacteriaceae; genus Citrobacter; species Citrobacter freundii complex sp. 2024EL-00216. Next base: position 76,618 of record NZ_JBIMRA010000017.1, read on the forward strand.
GCAGCGTCAGGTAGCCCGGCAGGCTGGTAGAGAGCAGACCTAAGTCGGTTAACCCTTGAATGTTGGAGTGGCCGCGCAAGGCGTTGACACCGCCACCTGCCATCCCCATGTTGCCGAGCAGCAACTGGATCATCGCCATGGTGCGGATGTTCTGTGCCCCGACGGTATGTTGAGTCCAACCCAGCGCGTACAGGAACGTGGTGGTGCGATCGGCTGCGCTGGTGGAAGCCAGCACTTCGCAGACTTTCAGGAAGTCTTCTTTCGGCGTACCGCAAATGTTTTCCACCACATCCGGCGTGTAGCGGGAAACGTGCTGTTTTAGCAGGTTCCAGACACAGCGAGGATGGCTTAACGTTTCATCGCGTTTCGCGTAGCCGTTTTCATCGAACTGGTAGTTCCAGGACGATTTATCGTATTGGCGTTTTTTCGCGTCATACCCGCTGAACAGACCGTCTTCAAAAGCATAGTCATCCCGCACCAGCAGGCTGGCGTTGGTGTAATGCTTAACGTATTCAGCGTTAATTTTGTTGTTTTCAATCAGGTACAGCAAGACGCCGGACAGGAACGTAATGTCCGTGCCGGAACGAATTGGCGCATAGATATCCGCCACCGAAGCTGTACGTGTAAAACGAGGGTCAACAACAATCAGCGTGGCATCATTGTTGTTTTTGGCTTCCATCGCCCAGCGGAATCCCACTGGATGTGCTTCAGCGGCGTTACCGCCCATCACCATCACGACGTTAGCGTTTTTAATATCAACCCAGTGGTTGGTCATCGCACCGCGACCAAATGTTGGAGCAAGACTTGCTACCGTTGGTCCGTGTCAGACGCGCGCCTGGTTGTCTACTGCCAGCATGCCGAGTGAGCGCACAAATTTTTGCGTCAGCATGCCGGTTTCATTACTTGCCGCAGATGCACACAGCATCCCGGTTGAAAGCCAGCGGTTTACCGTTACGCCCTGCTCATTCTTCTCAATAAAGTTGGCGTCACGGTCAGTTTTCATCAGCTTCGCGATACGGGTGAATGCTTCATCCCAGCTGATACGCTGCCATTTGTCGGAACCTGGTGCACGGTATTCCGGGTAACGCAGACGGTTTTCACTGTGCACGTAATCCAGTAATCCTGCGCCCTTAGGGCATAATGCCCCACGGCTCACCGGATGATCCGGATCCCCTTCAATATGGTAAATCGACTCTTTGGCGTTTTTTGCTCCATCTCCCAGGCTATACATTAATAGCCCGCAACCTACGGAACAGTATGTGCAGGTGTTTCGGATCTCTTTGGCGCGTAACAGTTTATAGTTTCGCGCCTGAGCCAGTGCCATTTTGGGTGCAAAACCCAGAGCAGCTACTGTTGTTCCCGCCATACCGCCCGCGCAGATTTTAAAAAATTGTCTGCGGCTGACGTCCATTGCTTTCCTCTTTTTTGCAGGGATTCGTACAGGACATCTCTCAGATCGCGCCAGCGCGGCATAATTGAAAGATGACATGTACAACTTCGCGACGAAACTATCAGCTATATCCATATTTTTTTTGCGTCAAATCAATAACGAAACGGTTCCGCTACTAAATAGTGCACTTTGTTTAACTTTTGTACCTATAAGGGGGTAGATAAAAGGTAATTAGTTAGCGCGCTACGGTGTAAAAGTGCTATAAATTTCAGCTTAAATTTTTACCAGCACCATGGACAGATAATCAGAATGACAAAACATAAAGCGACGTTAATTGGGCTCATTGCCATCGTGCTCTGGAGCACGATGGTCGGGCTAATGCGTGGGGTAAGTGAAGGACTGGGTCCTGCAGGTGGCGCAGCAATGATTTTTTCGTTAAGTGGCCTGTTGCTGATTTTTACCGTCGGCTTTCCGAATATCAGAAAAATTCCTGTGCGTTATTTAATCGCGGGTAGCGTGCTTTTTGTTACTTATGAAATATGTTTAGCGCTGGCTCTCGGTTATGCGGCTACTCGTCACCAGGCTATTGAAGTCGGTATGGTTAATTATCTCTGGCCGAGTCTGACGATATTGTTTGCTATTTTATTTAATGGTCAAAAAACAACCTGGCTGGTAATCCCAGGATTAATTATCGCATTGACCGGGGTTTGTTGGGTATTGGGTGGCGAAAATGGCCTTAATCCTGGTGAAATTATAAACAACGTTGCCAGCAGCCCGCTGAGCTATTTCCTCGCCTTTCTTGGCGCATTTATCTGGGCAACGTATTGCACGGTGACCAATAAATACGCAAAAGGCTTTAACGGTATTACCGTATTCGTGTTACTAACGGCTGCAAGTTTGTGGGTTTACTATTTTATGACTCCGCAACCAGAAATGAATTTCAGCACTTCGGTGACTATTAAAATGTTCTCAGCGGCATTAACGTTAGGATTTGCCTATGCGGCGTGGAATATTGGCATTTTGCATGGCAACGTGACCATCATGGCCATAGGTTCCTATTTTACCCCAGTGCTCTCCTCCGCCCTGGCTGCTGTGTTACTCAGCGCCCCGTTGTCGCTATCTTTCTGGCAGGGTGCATTGATGGTTTGTGCGGGTTCGCTACTTTGCTGGTTGGCAACACGCCGCGCCTGAAAAAAATCCGGGTTTTATCGCGCAAATCTAAAACCCGGCTACACTGTAATCAAATTAATGAATAATAAATGTTCATTCCATTTGTGGTTTATGTTTATTTTTGTTTAATTTAATGTTAAATAATTGGTGGTTAATCAACTCCCGAAAATATTGCATTCTTATCTATATTCCTCAGTATGTATATATTATACCTGCGTGACTAACGCCATTTAAACCATAGACGGCACAATAGTCCCCTACGTAAATATACCCATTCAGATTTGTCACATATAAAGATTAATACAATCAGCTATATTATGTAGATCTGGATCACACAACTTCAAATATTTCGCAATATTATGAAACTTATTATTGAACTTATACCACTGCGTCATTTAAAAATAGTTTGCCATTGACGAACCCCTTCGTTTAGCAATGGTTTAGGAAACACACCAAGAAAAAATTATAAGGATTATTTAGAATGAAACTTAAATTAGTTGCAGTGGCAGTGACTAGCCTGTTGGCGGCAGGTGCGGTAAACGCAGCTGAGGTATATAACAAAGACGCAAACAAACTGGATATCTACGGTAAAGTTCACGCTCAGCATTACTTCTCTGACGACACCAGCAGCGATGGCGACAAAACCTACGCGCGTCTGGGCTTCAAAGGCGAAACTCAGATCAATGACCAGCTGGTTGGTTTTGGTCAGTGGGAATACGAATTCAAAGGCAACCGTTCCGAAAGCCAGGGTTCCGAAGCAGACAAAACCCGTCTGGCATTCGCTGGCCTGAAATTCGCTGAATACGGTTCTTTCGACTACGGTCGTAACTACGGCGTAGCTTACGACATCGGCGCATGGACCGACGTCCTGCCTGAGTTCGGTGGTGATACCTGGACCCAGACCGACGTATTCATGACCCAGCGTGCTACCGGCGTTGCTACCTACCGCAACACCGATTTCTTCGGTCTGGTTGAAGGTCTGAACTTTGCCGCTCAGTACCAGGGCAAAAACGATCGTACCGATGAAGTTGAAGCGAACGGTGATGGTTTCGGTCTGTCTACTACCTATGAATACGAAGGTTTCGGCGTTGGTGCTACCTATGCGAAATCTGACCGTACCGATCGTCAAGTGCGCAACGGCACCAACGGTCTTTACGCTTCAGGTCAGAATGCGGAAGTGTGGGCTGCTGGTTTGAAGTATGATGCGAACAACATCTACCTGGCGACCACCTACTCCGAAACCCGCAATATGACCACATTCGGTAAAATCGACGGTATTGCTAACAAAACTCAGAACTTTGAAGCTGTTGCACAGTACCAGTTCGACTTCGGCCTGCGTCCGTCCATCGCTTACCTGAAATCCAAAGGTAAAGATCTGGGTGCATACGGCGACCAGGATCTGGTTGAATACGTAGACTTGGGTGCTACCTACTACTTCAACAAAAACATGTCCACCTTCGTTGATTACAAAATCAACCTGCTGGATGACACTAACTTCACTAAAAATGTTGCGCAGATCAGCACTGACAACATCGTGGCTGTTGGTCTGAACTACCAGTTCTAATTTTGTTGTAGTCTGAATACAAAGCCAGTCCTTCAAGGGCTGGCTTTTTCTCTTAATGTAGACTCGGTCATAAGGAGTATGCCGTGCAGACATTCACTGGTCGTTGTCTTTGCGGACAGAGTCATTTTACCGTTGACGTCGAAATGCTGGATGTCTATGCCTGCCACTGTACGCTGTGTCAGAAATGGTCAGGCGGCATCGCCATGTATCTGGAAGCCAGCACTCACCCGCTGATGTCGCCAGAATCGGCAGAACCTTCGCACTTTCCTTCTTCAAATCGTGGTGAACGGTTCTTCTGTTCCGGCTGCGGATGCCCACTGTGGTTTACGTTGACGGACAGCGATCGCTACTTTATTCCGTGGACACTTCTGGAACTTAATGAGGTAGATCGCCGCCGCCTGATATTAGCGGCAGAAATCTATACGGAAACACAGCCTGCGTTCTGGAGATTGACGGGGCAATACGCTCGACTGAGTGGGAAAGAAGTCGAAGAGATGGATTACCCCTGTCATTTAGCTCACTAGTTATTAACGTTGTACCTTTGCCAGACTGAACCACATTCCTCTCGCTAATATGATAAGCATGCTGCCGGCGCTGCTTAAGGCCACGCTATGTGACCAGGTGAACGCTTCTCTGGCAGCCGTCAGCAATGCCTCACTCAGTGACGACGGGAGCGAGTGCGCCAGTTGTACCGCCTCCCCCATTGACGATGTGGCTCGTTCTACTTCCTGCGGATTCAGTCCGGCTGGCGGCAGAATCGATGCAGAAAAGCTGCGGCTCAACAGTAAACCAAAGATAGCGATCCCAAGTCCTGCCCCCAGTTCATAAGCCATTGTCTCGATGGCACCCGCGGCGGCGGCTTTTTCCGCCGGCGCTGCTGCCATGATAGCCGCCGTTGAAGCCAGAAGCGCACTGGCGGCGCTGAAGCCGAGCAAAGCCATCAAAATCCAGGCTTGTACCTGTTGGCTACTGAAATCCGTCATCGCCAGGCCGTAAAAGCTAACAGCGCTCAGCGCCATGCCCGCCGTTGCCACACAACGTAATCCCAGACGTGAAACCAACATACCGGCAATCGGTCCGCTGAAACCACTGGCCAGCATCACAGGCAGCATGAACAACCCTGCCTGATACGGTGTTAAGCCGTGGACAAACTGTAGCTCCTGCGCCATCAGCAACTCAAAACCCACCAGCGTTATCATCGCGGTCATGGCCATCACTACGCCGCTTAAAATGATGCGATGCGTGAACAACCGCATATCAATCATCGGGCGGGCTGCCGCAAGCTGGATGCGGACAAACTGCCACAACAGCAAAGCGCCGGTTAACAGCGTAAGGGCGATGGCAACGGTCGCCGTATGCCCTTTCAGCGCGGTTTTAGCGCTGTAAACCAACAGCAGAATGGCAACAATCAGCATGATCGCATGACCAAAATTTAACGATTGATCGCGACGTCCAGCCTGGCGCGGCACTAAGCGTGCGGTTAAAGCCATTACCACCAGGACAATCGGCACATTAATTAAGAATACGGACCCCCAGTAGAAGTGCTCCAGCAGCATCCCGCCAACCAGTGGGCCAAACGCCGCACCGCCGGAACCGACCGCCGCCCAGACGCCGAGAGCCATATTTCGATGCCGTTGCTCAGAGAACGTGGCGCGAATACCCGCCAGCGTTGCCGGAACAATCATCGCCGCGCCAATCGCCAATACCGCCCGGGTGGCAATCAGCCAGCTTGCGCTATGAGCAAAAGCGGCCGCCAGCGATGCGAGACCAAATAATCCACCGCCTAACAGCAGCAGACGTTTAAAGCCGATGCGATCCCCCAACGCACCCATTGGCAATACCATTCCGGCCATTACCAGGGAATAAATATCAATGATCCACAGCAGCTCGTTACCACTGGCACCCAGCGTCATACTCAGCGTGGGCGCGGCAACGTGCAGCACCGTTGCATCAATCGCAACAGGGATGTAGACCAGCACAATAATGACTAACGTTAACCACTGACGAAACATAAAACTCCCTAACGAAACCAAAACTGGACACATGTCCAGCTTTAGCGATCCTACGGAAAATTGAACATATGTCCAACTTTTTGTTAGACTGCGATCTATACGGGTACAGGAGGAATGATGAGCTATCTAAATCGGGATGAACGTCGGGAAGTGATTCTGCAAGCAGCAATGCGTGTCGCACTTGAAGAAGGATTTTCCGCCATGACTGTTCGACGCATTGCTGCAGAAGCTCACGTCGCGACGGGCCAGGTACAGGGGTCTGACGCTCAGTGGAACGAAAACTCACGTTAAGGGATTTTGGTCATGAGATTATCAAAAAGGATCTTCACCTAGATCCTTTTAAATTAAAAATGAAGTTTTAAATCAATCTAAAGTATATATGAGTAAACTTGGTCTGACAGTTACCAATGCTTAATCAGTGAGGCACCTATCTCAGCGATCTGTCTATTTCGTTCATCCATAGTTGCCTGACTCCCCGTCGTGTAGATAACTACGATACGGGAGGGCTTACCATCTGGCCCCAGTGCTGCAATGATACCGCGAGACCCACGCTCACCGGCTCCAGATTTATCAGCAATAAACCAGCCAGCCGGAAGGGCCGAGCGCAGAAGTGGTCCTGCAACTTTATCCGCCTCCATCCAGTCTATTAATTGTTGCCGGGAAGCTAGAGTAAGTAGTTCGCCAGTTAATAGTTTGCGCAACGTTGTTGCCATTGCTGCAGGCATCGTGGTGTCACGCTCGTCGTTTGGTATGGCTTCATTCAGCTCCGGTTCCCAACGATCAAGGCGAGTTACATGATCCCCCATGTTGTGCAAAAAAGCGGTTAGCTCCTTCGGTCCTCCGATCGTTGTCAGAAGTAAGTTGGCAGCAGTGTTATCACTCATGGTTATGGCAGCACTGCATAATTCTCTTACTGTCATGCCATCCGTAAGATGCTTTTCTGTGACTGGTGAGTACTCAACCAAGTCATTCTGAGAATAGTGTATGCGGCGACCGAGTTGCTCTTGCCCGGCGTCAACACGGGATAATACCGCACCACATAGCAGAACTTTAAAAGTGCTCATCATTGGAAAACGTTCTTCGGGGCGAAAACTCTCAAGGATCTTACCGCTGTTGAGATCCAGTTCGATGTAACCCACTCGTGCACCCAACTGATCTTCAGCATCTTTTACTTTCACCAGCGTTTCTGGGTGAGCAAAAACAGGAAGGCAAAATGCCGCAAAAAAGGGAATAAGGGCGACACGAAAATGTTGAATACTCATACTCTTCCTTTTTCAATATTATTGAAGCATTTACCAGGGTTATTGTCTCATGAGCGGATACATATTTGAATGTATTTAGAAAAATAAACAAATAGGGGTTCCGCGCACATTTCCCCGAAAAGTGCCACCTGACGTCTAAGAAACCATTATTATCATGACATTAACCTATAAAAATAGGCGTATCACGAGGCCCTTTCGTCTTCAAGAATTTTATAAACCGTGGAGCGGGCAATACTGAGCTGATGAGCAATTTCCGTTGCACCAGTGCCCTTCTGATGAAGCGTCAGCACGACGTTCCTGTCCACGGTACGCCTGCGGCCAAATTTGATTCCTTTCAGCTTTGCTTCCTGTCGGCCCTCATTCGTGCGTTCTAGGATCCTCCGGCGTTCAGCCTGTGCCACAGCCGACAGGATGGTGACCACCATTTGCCCCATATCACCGTCGGTACTGATCCCGTCATCAATGAACCGGACTGCCACGCCCTGAGCGTCAAATTCCTTTATCAGTTGGATCATATCGGCAGTGTCGCGGCCAAGACGGTCGAGCTTCTTAACCAGAATGACATCACCTTCCTCCACCTTCATCCTCAGCAAATCCAGCCCTTCCCGGTCTGTTGAACTGCCGGATGCCTTATCGGTAAATATACGGTTTGCTTTCACACCTGCGTCTTTGAGTGCTCTGACCTGAAGATCAAGAGACTGCTGACTGGTTGAGACCCGAGCGTAACCAAAAAGTCGCATAAAAATGTACCTTAAATCGAATATCGGACAACTCATGTCTATTATTACAAATTTACGATTTAATAGACATATTAATGTAACAGTTTTACGATGTCCGATAATTTATAACATTTCGTACGGTTGGAAAAATGTTACTAAATGCCCGTCAGGCAGGGAGGCCGATATGCCCGTTGACTTTCTGACCACTGAGCAGACTGAAAGCTATGGCAGATTCACCGGTGAACCGGATGAGCTTCAGCTGGCACGATATTTTCACCTTGATGAAGCAGACAAGGAATTTATCGGAAAAAGCAGAGGTGATCACAACCGTCTGGGCATTGCCCTGCAAATTGGATGTGTCCGTTTTCTGGGCACCTTCCTCACCGATATGAATCATATTCCTTCCGGCGTCCGGCATTTGGCACTGTTGCAAAGTTAGCGATGAGGCAGCCTTTTGTCTTATTCAAAGGCCTTACATTTCAAAAACTCTGCTTACCAGGCGCATTTCGCCCAGGGGATCACCATAATAAAATGCTGAGGCCTGGCCTTTGCGTAGTGCACGCATCACCTCAATACCTTTGATGGTGGCGTAAGCCGTCTTCATGGATTTAAATCCCAGCGTGGCGCCGATTATCCGTTTCAGTTTGCCATGATCGCATTCAATCAC
>NZ_JBIMRA010000018.1:0-75497 GCF_043945515.1 Citrobacter freundii complex sp. 2024EL-00216
TGCTCAGGCCAAAGCGACGGCGCTGGATAAATGAGACTTACACCCGCTGGGTAAAAACACAACCCTGCGTATGTTGCAATAAACCAGCAGACGACCCCCACCACCTGATTGGCCACGGGCAGGGTGGAATGGGTACAAAAGCACACGACTTGTTTGTGATACCGCTGTGCAGAGCACATCACAACGAGTTGCATGCTGATCTCGTGGCATTTGAAGCGAAATACGATGACCAATTGGTGTTGGTTTTTCGGGTTATAGATCGAGCGCTGGCAATTGGCGTGCTGGCATAAATGGAGAAAGCTTAATGATTAATCCTTCTGAAGTTGGTAGGGCTGGTGAAATGGTGCGCCTCCGCACTCTGGAAAGTATCTGGATACAGGGAAAGCTGCGTATGTGGGGCCGCTGGTCTTACATCGGCGGTGGTAGTGGTGGAAACATGTTTAACCAGCTCCTGGCATCTGGAAAAATTACCAAAACTGCAATCAACGAAGCGCTGCGCCGGATGAAGAAAGCGGGTATCAGCAAACCCGAACTGGAAGCGTTCTTCAAAGAGATTCAGGAAGGGAATAATAAAAGCGGCCTGGCGTTCTGTACCGATGAAGAAGCGCTAGCCATCAACGCTGTACTCAGCGAGATACTTGTGCAGTCAGGACATAAGAAGTTATACGCTCTTATTGAAGATCGATATATCAAGCGCCTTAGCAAAAAGGCGATGGCCAGAGACTTAAATGAAAAACATCCTGAATGGTGTTTGCGAACCTGTGAAAGCCGGATTGATGTTTGGCTAAATGTAGCAGAATCGATGCTATACAAGCCAATGTGTGACGTATTCGGCACAAATAGCAACAGATTCTACTTGAATAGTTGCGCGGAAAGTGCTTAAATTGTGTTAAGCTCGGGACGTTAAAGCGAACTGAGCAACAGAACAAAAAGAAACCCGCCATCGTGCGGGTTTTTTTGTGTGACCACAAATGGATTAATCATTTTTTGGTAGTAATATAATTGTCTGACCTCTTCCTGCGGAACAGACAAATGTTGATTTTTGAATTAACTAAGCCCGGTAGCAACCTTAATTATGAAGACAGGGAACTAAGTTGGAAATTTGAAAGACTGTTAAGTCATTTAGAAACGGCCTTTTATGATGCTAACGTCGCATTAAATTTATTTAATGGCGAAAGGGTTAACAGATCAGGTAGGGGAGTTCAAAACCCTGATCAGTGGCAGAATGATTTCCAAAAACGTCAGGTTTTAGAACAGCAGGTGAGAGATGAATTGGGCATAAGCCCCTATGAAGGTTACGAAGAAGTAAGGTTTGAGGTTGATGTTCGCTTAAAAAAGGATAGATGGCGTAACGGAGACGCTCCATTAATCCATGAACAGAGAATCATTTTTTTACATGCCAAATCATTTCTGAATGCTCTGGACACCATTGATAAATTTATAAAAGTTCTTTCCGAAGAAGATGGTGCGCCAGCACAAATAAAACAGTTACATGCTAAGGTAGCCAATGATTTTCCCCACTTAAGGGCGGTGAGGAATTCAGCTCAACACTTAGAAGATAGGGCGCGAGGCCTCGGTGCGGGAAAGGTTCCGAAACCGTTGAAACTCCAGCCTATGGATAATGGTTTCGTTGTTGCCCCTCAGGGTGCATTAATGCTGAGTAACTTATTCGGTACCAAGCTTGGGTATACGATGGCTGACGGGCATCATGGTGAAGTAGATGTGTCAGAAGAATCAATGCTGAAAATATCAGCAATAATTCAAGATGTTTTCAACTCTTTCTCGTGGATTGGACCGCCACAACATTTACCAAGATAATATTATTATCAATAAATCTATGAAGGCTGCCCACGGGCGGCCTTTTTTGTTTCCCCTCATTCTGAGAGGACTCACAGCAATAAGAGGGGGCTTAATGTCCGATCCTGTTTCTGGCACTACGGTCGCGGCTGGTGGCCTGATGGGAGCCAGCGTATTTGGTCTTGCAACCGGTATTGATTATGGCGTGGTATTTGGCGCATTCGCTGGTGCAGTATTTTATGTGGCGACAGCGGCAAATATCACACGAGTACGATTGATTGCTTACTTCATGACGTCATTCATTGTTGGCGTTCTTGCTGCTGGCCTGGTTGGTTCAAAGTTGTCACAGGCTACCGGTTATAGTGACAGGCCATTAGACGCACTTGGTGCTGTTGTAGTGGCGGCGATGACAATCAAAGTGCTCACATTTTTCAACAGTCAGGATTTGGGAAGCCTGTTCAGTATTCTTTCGCGATTTCGTGGAGGAGGGGCCAGCAATGGTAACAAGTGATCCGTCAGCGATGGTGAATGCAGGTATTTGTGCGGTCATCGTCCTTGTCCTGATGTTCTACCAGCGTGAAGGGGCAAGACATCGCCCCGCTATATCATTGCTGGCTTACTTCGTTGTGCTGGTTTATGCCAGCGTTCCATTCCGATATCTGTTTGGCCTCTACCAGGAGTCACACTGGATGGTGGTCATCGTAAACCTTCTTATTTGCGCTGCCGTCTTATGGGCTCGTGGGAACGTGGCGCGTCTCGTTGATACGCTGAGGCATTAATGAACCAATCACAATTTCAACAGGCGGCTGGTGTAAGCGCCGGGTTAGCTTCGCGCTGGTTTCCGCACATTGACGCGGCAATGAAAGAGTTCGGCATTGTTAAGCCTGAAGACCAGGCAATGTTTATTGCTCAGTCAGGACATGAATCAGCGGGATTCTCTGCGCTGGTGGAAAGCTTCAACTACCCCCCCGCAGCTCTGCTGACCACCTTTGGACGCCGCATTACGAACTATCAGGCATATATGCTTGGGCGTGACAAAGAAAAAGGGCAGGTAGCTAATCAGCCAGCCATTGCAAATCTGGTGTACAGCAATCGCCTCGGTAACAAAGCATCAGGAGATGGGTGGAAATATCGTGGCCGTGGCCTGCTGCAAATCACTGGTCGTGAGAACTACACCAAATGCGGTACAGCGCTGAAGCTTGACCTTGTGAGCACTCCGGAACTATTGACGCAAGAGCGACATGCGGCCCGTTCGGCGGCATGGTACTTCACGTTACGCGGTTGTCTCCTCTATTCGGGGGATGTGGAACGCGTCACGCAGATTATTAACGGCGGGCAGAACGGCATTAAAGACCGCCGTGAACGTTACGCCAAAGCTAAAGCCGCACTGGTGTGAGGTCACAATGGGACTTGAAATGATTATCGGCCTGGCTGTTGCTGCGCTGGCTGCAATTGCAGGTGCTTTTGGTCTGGGTAAATCACGCGGTACAAGTATCGCCGAAACAAAAGCGGACCAGCAACGCACTGAAGAACGCGCAGCAGCTACTGAAGCCGTTGCAGAGCGCCGGGTAGAGACAACAAAAGGAGCCAGGGATGTACAGCAAACTGTTAGTCATCTTCCTGATGACGATGTTGACCGCGAGTTGCGCGGAAAGTTTACCCGCAAAACCTGAAGTAACGGACACGGCCTGTGACTGGGTAAGCATCATCTACCTAACCGAGCACGACATTGAGGTAATGGATCGCCAGACTAAGAAAGATGTGTTGACGCATAACCGGTCTGTTCAGCGCAACTGTCCAAATAAAATCACTACGGCCTCGCAATAGCGGGGCTTTTTAACAACTGAGGTATGAGCATGACAGTAGTTCTTACAGCTAAGCAGATTGAAGACCTGGCAGCCTTCGTGAAAGAAGATGGGCAGCCCCAATACACCATCACCACTGGCACGATCCCGGAATTTGAAGCGGATGATGGCGAGATTATCCCTGAATACACAGGGCTGATCGCCTACTCAGAGTCACTTGAGCACGGTGTATTGCAACTCGACGATTAGCGGCATTACAGCAGGCATTCACTGAGTGCCAGTGGTTACTCTATGCGTTATTATCTCCTAAAACTATATGAGGGGGATAGATTGTGGGAACGTTAACCATCGCAGCAATAGCATTATTTATCGGTATCTGGCATGAAATAAATCGATTTCCTGCAACGGGTAAAAGCATATTATCTCTACAGCAAGAAGTTATGGATCTCAAAGACGAAAATGAGAATTTGAGATCAGAAATTGATGCTTTAAAAGACGAGCTATTAGATATATCTAACCAGATAGAGCGAATAAAAGATCCTGAGTATTATGCCTTGTTGGATGCTGGTGATGGTCTTTATGCTCTTGACAAGTTACGTGGGAATATTTGAAAACCGCCTTAGGGCGGTTTTTTATGCTGGGTACACAGCAGGTATTCACTGAGTGCTTACGATAATGCTTTTGTTTACAATAGCTTCAATATAATGAGGAGCTAAAATGAATACCGAATACATTTCTTATGAATCGCTGGTTGCGGCGAGAGAATCAGCTTTGTGGGCTAAGTGGGCAATGTATGGTACGTGGCTATCCGCTATAGCAACATTAATTGCGGCATTAATAGCCTGTTTTGCAATTTTTGGATGGAGAAAACAGGAAGAAGCGTCTGAGCTAAAGACACTACGGATATCGGTTTATCATTACAATATGGCCTTGATTAGAGCACCTGAATTTTATAGGGATAATTTTGAGCAGTTTGATTTTATACGTTTTAATGAAACTTACAACGCGCTAGCAGAAGTTTATAAAGCGACATTGATGATGCACAGATTCAAGACCAGAGGGAAAGCATCTGAGTTATATTCAGAACTTGCTGATATTCAAAGAAAATATACTAGCGGGAAGATAAGCAATTCTGAAGCTGAGTCTAAGGTTTCCAAAATACGGAACTCAAATTCAATGCTAATTGAATCTAACTAACTGAATATAAAATCAATATTTAGGGTTGATTGCCAATTTGTAGACTATCTTGCTCTATGTGGCACTAATGCTATTGGTTTTTATTATCGTTTAAGGGTCCTTTCCGGCGATCCGGCCTGTTACGGGGCGGCGACCTCGCAGATTCTCGCTGTTTATGAAAATTTTCAGGCATTTGCCGTTTCCGTTCTTCTTCTCGCTAATCCATTGTTTTAACTGCAAACAACCCCTGAAAAGAAAGGAAACGATAAGCCTTAAAAACGGCTAAATAGCCAGAGGGCGTTTCCTTTCTCTGTTTTTGTGTATGGAGTGAGCTATGGAGGTCAACAAAAAGCGTCTTTCTGAAATATTTGGGGTCAGCGTGCGAACCATTCAGAACTGGCAGGATCAGGGAATGCCTGTAGCACGTGGCGGCGGAAAAGGTAATGAGGTCCTCTATGAATCTTCCGCGGCTATCGAATGGTATTCCGCACGCGACGCGGCGATTGAGAATGAGAAATTACGGAAGGAGGTGGAAGACCTTCGTCTTGCATCGGAATCCGATCTCCAGCCAGGTACGATTGACTATGAGCGTCACCGCCTTACGCGGGCGCAGGCAGACGCCCAGGAACTAAAAAATGCAAAAGATTCCGCTGAGGTGGTGGAAACCGCATTCTGCACGTTCGTGCTGTCGCGGATGGCCGGAGAAGTAGCCAGCATTCTTGATGGAGTTCCTCTGTCGGTTCAGCGGCGCTTCCCGGAGCTGGAAAACCGACATATTGATTTCCTGAAGAAGGACATCATTAAGGCCATGAACAAAGCAGCTGCGCTGGATGAAATAATACCGGGGTTGCTGAGTGAATATATCGAACAGTCAGGTTAAGGGGCTGCAGCACTCTGCGCGCGCAGGGCTACTTTCGCTGTACCGACCTGAGCCGCAAACGGCGGTTGAATGGGCAGACGATAATTACTATCTCCCCAAAGAGTCGGCCTACCAGGAAGGGCGCTGGGAAACGTTGCCGTTTCAGCGCGCGATCATGAATGCGATGGGTAACGATTACATACGAGAGGTCAACGTTGTTAAGTCTGCCCGTGTTGGCTATTCAAAAATGTTGCTGGGTGTTTATGCGTATTTTATACAGCACAAGCAGCGAAATTCCCTTATCTGGCTTCCCACTGATGGTGACGCCGAAAACTTCATGAAGTCGCATGTTGAACCCACGATCCGCGATATTCCGTCACTTCTGGCGCTGGCCTCCTGGTATGGCAAAAAGCACCGGGACAATACACTCAGTATGAAACGCTTCTCCAACGGGCGCGGGTTCTGGTGTCTGGGTGGTAAAGCGGCGAAAAACTATCGTGAGAAATCGGTCGATGTCGCCGGTTACGATGAACTGGCGGCATTCGATGAAGATATTGAGAAAGAGGGTTCCCCGACGTTCCTGGGTGATAAACGTATTGAGGGGTCTGTCTGGCCAAAATCTATTCGCGGCTCAACGCCAAAAACAAAGGGGACCTGCCAGATTGAGCGTGCTGCCAGCGAGTCCGGGCATTTCATGCGTTTTCATGTTGCCTGTCCGCACTGTGGTGAAGAGCAGTACCTTAAATTTGGCGACAAAGAGACCCCGTTCGGGCTGAAATGGACACCGGGCGAACCCTCCAGCGTCTTTTACCTGTGTGAACATAATGCCTGCGTCATTAAGCAACAGGAGCTGGATTTCACTGAAGCTCGTTACATCTGCGACACCACCGGGATCTGGACGCGCGACGGTTTATCCTGGTTTTCATCAACAGGCACCGAAATCGACCCGCCAGACAGCGTGACGTTTCACATCTGGACGGCATACAGCCCGTTTACCACCTGGGTTCAGATCGTTAAAGACTGGCTAAAAACGAAAGGGGATACAGGAAAGCGTAAAACCTTCGTGAACACCACTCTGGGCGAAACATGGGAGCCTAAAATTGGTGAACGGCCTGACGCGGAGCTCATGGCCGAACGCAAAGAGTTCTTCGGGGCATCCGTACCGGAGCGTGTTGCTTATCTGACAGCCGGGATTGACTCCCAACTGGATCGATATGAAATGCGCGTCTGGGGATGGGGGCCCGGTGAGGAAAGCTGGCTGATTGACCGGCAGATCATTATGGGCCGTCATGATGATGAAGCGACCCTCGTCAGGGTGGACGAGGCGATTAACAAAACCTATCTCCGAAAGAATGGCGTGGAAATGTCGGTATCCCGTATCTGCTGGGATATCGGCGGTATTGACCCCACCATTGTCTACAATCGCTCAAAAAAGCATGGACTGTTTCGTGTGATCCCGATTAAAGGGGCTTCCGTTTACGGCAAGCCTGTGGCGAATATGCCGCGCAAACGCAACAAGAACGGCGTTTATCTGACGGAAGTGGGGACTGATACCGCAAAAGAGCAGATTTATAACCGCTTCACACTTCAGCCGGAAGGGGGTGAACCTCTTGCCGGTGCCGTGCATTTTCCCAATAACCCCGAAATTTACGATCTGGCTGAGGCACAGCAGCTTACTGCTGAGGAGCAGGTTGAAAAATGGGTGGACGGGCGTAAGAAAATCGTCTGGGACAGCAAAAAGCGACGAAATGAGGCGCTGGACTGCTTCGTGTACGCGCTGGCCGCCCTGCGGATCAGTATTTCGCGATGGCAACTGAATCTTGATTCACTGCTCGCAAGCCTGCTGGAGGAAGAGGGGAACCGGACCAATAACAAAACCCTGGCTGATTATGCCAGGGCATTATCTGGAGATGAATAATGGCGACACAGACTGATCTGGATGCCGCCCGCGCTGCGTTGCACGATCTCATGATGGGAAAGCGGGTGGCAACGGTGCAAAAAGACGGCCGGCGGGTTGAGTTTACCGCGACCTCCGTCAGTGACCTGAAAAAATACATTGCCGAACTTGAGTCACAGGTTGGCACCACTCCACGACGCCGGGGACCGGCAGGATTTTACGCATGAAAACACCTGCTTTGTTAGGACCGGACGGTAAAACCGCTCTGCGGGATTATGCCGGATATCATGGCGGTGCTGGTGGCTTTGGCGGTCAGCTCCGCGCCTGGAATCCACCGAGTGAAAGTGCAGATGCTGCGTTATTGCCTAATTTTTCCCGTGGTAACGCGCGCGCTGACGATCTGGTCCGCAATAACGGCTATGCGGCAAACGCGGTACAGCTCCATCAGGACCACATTGTCGGGTCGTTTTTCCGGCTCAGTTATCGGCCCAGCTGGCGTTTTCTTGGCATTGGGGAGGAAGAGGCCCGGGCGTTCTCCCGTGAAGTTGAGGCGGCCTGGAAAGAATTTGCAGAGGATGATTGCTGCTGCATTGATGCGGAACGTAAGCGTACATTCACCATGATGATCCGCGAGGGTGTTTCCATGCATGCGTTTAACGGTGAATTATGTGCACAGGCCACCTGGGACAGTGATTCCACGCGTCTTTTCCGCACACAGTTCAAAATGGTGAGCCCGAAACGCATCAGCAACCCCAATAACGCCGGAGATACGCGAAACTGCCGGGCAGGTGTCAGAACAAATGACAGTGGCGCCGCGCTGGGATATTACGTCAGCGAGGATGGCTATCCGGGGTGGATGGCGCAGAAGTGGACCTACATCCCGCGTGAACTGCCCGGCGGGCGGCCTTCCTTTATCCACGTATTTGAACCCCTGGAAGATGGGCAGACACGCGGTGCCAACGTGTTTTACAGCGTCATGGAGCAAATGAAAATGCTCGATACACTGCAGAATACACAGCTCCAGAGCGCGATTGTCAAGGCGATGTATGCCGCCACGATTGAAAGTGAGCTGGATACGCAAACCGCGATGGACTTTATTCTCGGCTCAGACAGTAAAGAGCAGCAAAGCAAGATGACCGGCTGGCTGGGGGAGATGGCCTCGTACTATACCGCGGCGCCGGTTCGTCTCGGGGGCGCGAAGGTGCCGCATCTAATGCCGGGCGACTCCCTGAATCTTCAGTCAGCGCAGGACACTGACAACGGCTATTCGACGTTTGAACAATCTCTGCTGCGCTACATTGCTGCAGGGCTGGGGGTGTCGTATGAGCAACTCTCTCGCAACTATTCGCAGATGAGTTATTCCACCGCCCGTGCCAGTGCTAACGAGTCCTGGGCGTACTTTATGGGGCGTCGCAAATTTGTTGCCTCCCGCCAGGCCTGTCAGATGTTTTTATGCTGGCTGGAAGAGGCCATTGTTCGCCGCGTGGTGACATTACCGTCTAAAGCCCGGTTCAGTTTTCAGGAGGCGAGAAGCGCCTGGGGAAATGCTGACTGGATCGGCTCCGGGCGAATGGCCATTGACGGACTGAAGGAGGTGCAGGAGGCCGTCATGCTCATTGAGGCGGGGCTGAGCACCTATGAGAAGGAATGCGCCAAACGCGGGGAAGACTATCAGGAAATCTTTGCCCAGCAGGTTCGTGAAACGATGGAGCGCCGCGCTGCGGGACTTAAACCGCCAGCGTGGGCGGCTTCGGCCTTTGAGTCTGGACTGAAAAAATCGAATGAGGAGGGGACCGATGACGCCAGAGCTGCGTAATCTCCCGCACATTGCCAGTATGGCTTTCAATGAGCCGCTTTTACTTGAACCCGCCTATGCGCGGGTTTTCTTTTGCGCGCTCGCTGGTCAGTTAGGTATCACCCGTCTGACCGACACCGTGTCGGGCGTTACGCTTGGCGCAGAGCAGATGGCTGAACCGCTGGCACTCTTTGGTGATGATGAGGAAATGGGGCCAAAGCCGGCGCGAAGCTACCAGATCACTGGTGGTATCGCAGTGCTGCCTGTTTCCGGGACGCTGGTCAGTAAAACCCGCTCACTGCAGCCGTATTCGGGGATGACGGGGTACAACGGCATCATCGCGCGCCTCCAGCAGGCCATCAGTGACCCGGGTGTAGACGGCATTCTTCTGGATATGGATACGCCAGGTGGAATGGTGGCGGGTGCCTTTGACTGTGCGGACATCATCGCCCGCATGCGGGATATCAAACCCATATGGGCGTTAGCCAACGATATGAACTGCAGCGCTGGCCAGCTGATTGCCAGTGCGGCATCGCGTCGGCTTGTGACGCAGACTGCCAGAACGGGATCCATCGGGGTCATGATGGCCCACAGCAATTACGGCGCCGCCCTTAAAACCAGCGGCGTTGAGGTCACGTTGATTTACAGCGGCGATCACAAGGTGGACGGGAACCCCTACGAGAAATTACCCAAAGAGGTACGTGCAGATTTTCAGGCGCGTATCGACGCTACCCGGCAGATGTTCGCTGAAAAGGTGGCGGGTTATACCGGCATGTCGGTTCAGGCCGTTCTTGATACTGAAGCCGCTGTGTTTTCAGGCCAGGAATCAGTAGACAACGGCCTGGCGGAGCAGCTGGTCAACAACATGGATGCGCTGAACGTTATGCGCGATGCAATTAACAAACGAACGATGATTTCCCGAGGAGGAAGCATGAAAGGTACTACTGCATCCGCAGATACCACTCAACCAGCAGCATCTGCTGACCAGACCGTGACCACCGTTGACGTGCCTGCTGCGGTCGTTACTGACCCTGCAGCGGGTGCAACTGTTGATATCAGCAGCCAGCTGGCAGCGGCGGTCGCAGCCGAAAACGGTCGCATTATGGGGATCCTGAACTGTGAAGAGGCGAAAGGGCGTGAATCACAGGCGCGCGCGCTGGCGGAAACGCCAGGGATGACGGTGGAAAGTGCCCAGCGCATCCTTGCCGCGGCTCCTCAGAGTGCCCAGGCGCGTACGGATACCGCGCTGGATCGTCTGATGGAAACCGCACCCGGCACCGTAACGGCAGGTAGCGCTTCTGCCGAAGCGGGTGACGATTTGTTAAATACGCCTGTTTAAGAGGTCAACATGTCTAACACTGAACAATTTACGCACAATCAGCCCATCGGGAACAGTGATCCGGCGCATACCGGTTTTGCACCTGGTGAACTGACGAAAGCCGTACCGGCGATGACGCCTCTGATGCTGGATGCCACTTCCGGCAAGCTGACCGTCTGGGATGGCCAGCATGCTGGGGCTGCCTGTGGCGTTCTGGCGGTGTCTGCCGACCAGAGCAGCACTGAGCTGGCATTCTATAAGTCCGGCTCTTTCCGTATTGAAGATGTGCTCTGGCCGGATGCGGTGACGGATGAACACATCAAACGCAACGCATTCGCAGGTACAGCCATCAGTATCGTCTGACATCCGACTTAATACTAACCATCATCCACAGAAGCCGCCATCGCGGCTTTTTTTACAGGAAACATCTATGTCAACTTACACAACGGCCCAACTGCTGGCGGTCAATGAGAAGAAATTCAAGTTCGATCCGCTTTTCCTGCGTATCTTCTTCCGTGAAAGCTATCCCTTCAGCACCGAGAAGGTGTATCTGTCGCAAATCCCGGGCATGGTCAACATGGCGCTGTACGTCTCGCCTGTTATTTCCGGCAAGGTTATCCGCTCCCGCGGCGGCGCAACGTCAGAGTTTACGCCGGGTTACGTCAAACCCAAGCACGAGGTAAACCCACAGATGACGCTGCGTCGCCTGCCGGATGAAGATCCGCAAAATCTGGCTGACCCGGCCTACCGCCGCCGTCGCATTATCCTGCAGAACATGAAGGATGAGGAGCTGGCGATTGCCCAGGTGGAAGAGAAACAGGCGGTGGCTGCTGTCCTCAACGGTAAATACACCATGACCGGCGAAGCGTTTGAACCGGTTGAGGTGGATATGGGACGCAGTGCCGGAAACAACATCATCCAGGCAGGCGCTGCGGCATGGAGCACCCGCGACAAAGAAACCTATGACCCCACTGACGATATTGAAACCTATGCGCTGAACGCCAGCGGCGTGGTCAATATTATCGTTTTTGATCCGAAGGGCTGGGCGTTGTTCCGTTCATTCAAAGCGGTAAAAGAGAAGCTCGACACCCGTCGCGGTTCTAACTCTGAACTGGAAACGGCGCTGAAGGATCTGGGTGAAGCGGTCTCCTATAAGGGAATGTATGGCGATGTGGCCATTGTCGTCTACTCCGGGCAATACATTGAAGACGACACCAAAAAGAACTACCTGCCGGATTTGAGCATGGTGCTGGGTAATACCCAGGCCCGCGGCTTGCGCACCTACGGCTGCATTCAGGATGTGGATGCCCAGCGTGAAGGCATTAACGCTTCCACGCGTTATCCGAAAAACTGGGTACAGACAGGCGATCCGGCGCGTGAGTTCACCATGATCCAGTCTGCACCACTGATGCTGCTGGCTGACCCGGATGCGTTCGTGTCTGTCAAACTCGCCTGATGTCCATTCTGTGGCCCTGCGGGGCCCTGTTCCGGAGTTGTTCTTATGACAGAAAAAGAAAAGTTGATTGCGCGGCTTAATGAGCTTGGCGCGCAGCTTGGTCGGGAAGTGAATACCAGTGGCACCATTCAGGAGCTCTCTATGCGCATTGCAGAGCTGGAGGAAGAACTGAATGACGGCACGGATACCGATAGTGTTGAAAATGGTGGCGTGAGTGATGGTAGTGCATCCACCGGCGCCGTAGAACCCGTGCCGCCAGTGGATACTGTGTTAAGCGGTAGAACAGATGACGCGCTGATGGCCGTCGAAGCGCTGGCCACGCTGCACATTGAGGCGCTGCACGCGACCCGCGATGAACGGGTATCTATTGTCGAGGCGGGGACCGTGATCCGCGTGAAAGAAGCGGATGCGGACAGCCTGGTTGCACTCGGACTGGTCCGCGAGCACTAACAGGGGGCTGTGTGGCTGATTTCGATAACCTTTTTGATGCTGCAATAACACAGGCCGATGACACTATTCGGCAGGTTATGGGGACTTCTGCAACAGTAACGTCCGGCGCGATTTCTGGCGTCACGTTGAGTGGTGTTTTCGATGATCCGGAAAATATCGGTTACGCCACACCCGGCATCCGTGTCGAGGGGACCAGCCCGTCGCTGTTTGTTAAATCAGCAATGATTGGGCAACTGGCGCGGCTGGACACGCTGGATATTAACGGAAAGCCTTTCTGGGTTGATCGTATTGGTCCTGATGACTGTGGATCCTGCCATGTCTGGCTCGGTACGGGTTCTCCTCCCGCAGCGACCCGGCGCCGTTAAGGGGAAACTATGTCTTTAAAAGGGCTTGAGCAGGCTATAGCAAACCTGAACAGCATCAGCAATACGGCGGTTCCGCGGGCCTCGGCGCAGGCTGTTAACCGTGTCGCCACCCGGGCAGTCAGCCGAAGCGTTGCCGTGGTCTCGAAAGATACGCGGGTGCCACGCAAGCTGGTAAAACAACGCGCGAGGATAAAACGTGCCACGGCGAAAAAGCCGATGGCAATGATTCGCGTGAACCGGGGCAACCTGCCCGCGATAAAGCTGGGTACCGCCAGCGTACGGTTATCCCGCAGAAAACGGGATAAAAAAGGGGCCAATAGTGTGTTGCGTATTGGCCCTTTTCGTTTCCCCGGTGCCTTTATTCAACAACTGGAAAATGGCCGCTGGCATGTGATGCGAAGGACATCCAGACCCCGCTATCCGATCGAAGTGGTCAGCATTCCACTGGCAGCGCCACTGACGACCGCATTTAAAGATGAGCTGCCGAAGCTTATGGAATCGGATATGCCTAAAGAACTTCGGGCATCCCTTAAAAACCAACTCAGGCTGATTCTGAAACGATGAAACACACTGATATTAGAAAGGCCATTATTGATGCGCTGGAGAGCCATATTGGTAAAGGCGCGCTCTATTTTGACGGACGTCCAGCGGTACTGGAAGAGGGGGATTTTCCGGCGGTCGCTGTCTTCCTGACGGATGCCGGGTATACCGGCGAAGAACTGGATGCTGATATCTGGCAGGCCACGCTGCATATCGAAATCTTTTTACCAGCGCAGGTACCAGACTCCGAGCTCGATGACTGGATGGAGTCACGTATTTATCCGGTGCTTGGCAATGTGCCAGGACTTTCCCTGCTGATCAATAACATGGTGCAGCAGGGGTATGACTACCAGCGCGATGATGATCTTGGGCTGTGGAGTTCGGCTGATTTGAAATATTCCATTACCTACGAAATGTGAGGACGTAATGACTACACCAAACCCACTGGCGCCGGTAAAGGGTGCCACCACCACACTCTGGATTTATTCCGGATCGGGCAACCCGTTCGCTAACCCATTATCGGATGTTGACTGGACGCGCCTGGCAAAGATTAAAGATCTGCAGCCCGGTGAACTGACTGCCGAATCAAACGATGATACCTATCTGGATGACGATGATGCCGACTGGACTGCTACCGCGCAGGGGCAGAAATCGGCGGGTGAGGCCAGTTTTACGCTGGCCTGGAAACCTGCCGAGAGCGGGCAGCAGGATCTGGTTCGCTGGTTTGATGACGGTACCGTGCTGGCGTACAAAATTAAATACCCGAATGGCGCCATCGATGTGTTCCGTGGCTGGGTAAGCAGCCTGGGTAAAACGGTGACGGCAAAAGACACCATTACGCGTTCTGTCAAAATCAGCAATAACGGCAAGCCAGGCCTTGCTGAAGACAGCGCTGTTGCAGCGATTGCCGTAACCGGCGTCAGCCTGGATAAATCGACCACCACCGTTGCGGTTGCTGCCACCACCACGCTGAATGTCACCGTGGCACCAGCCAGCGCGAGCGATCCATCTTTCCGGGCCACCACCACAGATGCAGGTAAAGCCACGGTGACTGTCGCCGGTACGGTGTTGACGGTCACCGGTATTGCCGCCGGAACCGCTGACATTATCGTGATGACCAACGATGGGCTGTTTGTCGCGACCTGTAAAGTCACCGTTTCCTGACCTCCGGGGCTGTGGCCCCGCTTTCCGGAGTAACCCATGTTTTTAAAAAGTGAACCGTTCGAACGTAACGGTAATACAGTCACGCTCTACGAACTGTCGGCACTGCAGCGTATTGAGCATCTTGAACACCTGAAGTCGCTGGAAAGTATCACTGATGCCGACATGCAGGCGGCGATGGATATGACGATTAAATCCGGCGCACTGCTGGTGGCCATGTCGTTATGGCATGGGCATCACCTGAAAGGGACGCACAAAACGCCGAAAGAAGACGTAGAGCAGATCCAGAATGAAGTGCTGATGACCTGGCCGCTGGAGATTGTTTCCGCAGCAGAGTACAGCGTGAAGCTGCTGTCAGGTATGGTGCCTTTGCAGGAATCGAATGATCCAGAGGATGTCGCTGTGACTGAGCCGGTCAGTCTGGAAAAGTCCTCGCCAGTGAGCTGACATTCGTCCTGAAACTGGCGCGTGAATTTCGTCGCCCGGACTGGCGCGCCATGCTTGCTGGTATGTCGTCAACGGAATACGCCGACTGGCGAACGTTCTACCAGGACAATTTTTTTAATGATGTGCAACTGGATGCGCATTTTTCCTCGCTGATGCATATCGTCATTACCGCGCTTGACCCCAAAACCACATCAACCCCTGCCAGCTTCAGCCTGCTTTCACCTTCTGCGGAGGATATTGCCGACGATGAACCCGGTGACGCTGTGCTGATGGCAAAGGCCGAGGGCATTTCAGGAGGCGTTCGCTATGGCCCAGACGGCAGTGGGTGACCTGGTCGTTAACCTTGACGTTAATTCGTCAAAGTTCAACGAGCAGATGGAGTACGTAAAACGGCAGTTTAAACAGACGGGTGACGCAGCGAATGACTCGGCGCTGAAGGTGCAGCAGTCATTTACCCGCCAGGAGAGCGCCGCGAAGAAGGCCGGTATTTCTGTCGGCCAATACAACGCGGCGATGCGTATGCTGCCTGCGCAGTTTACGGATATCGCCACTCAGCTTGCCGGTGGGCAGAGTCCGTGGCTTATCCTGCTGCAGCAGGGCGGTCAGGTGAAAGACTCCTTCGGAGGCATTATTCCGACCTTTCGGGCGCTGCTGGGCACCATATCGCCGGTGATGGTAGGTGTTGGCGCGCTGGCTGCCGCCACTGGCGCGGTTGTTTACGCCTGGTATCAGGGCTCGTCCACGCTGTCTGATTTCAACAAAACGCTGGTTCTGTCCGGTAATACAGCCGGGCTGACCTCAAACCGCATGCTGGTGCTGGCGAAATCCGGCGAGCAGGCGGGACTCACGTTTAACCAGACCAGCAGCGCGCTTACGGAGCTGGTTAACGCCGGAGTGCGTGCCGGTGCCCGGTTCGATGAGATGAGTCAGGCGGTAGCGAAATTCACCGATGCGTCAGGTGTGCCGGTTGATAAGGTGGCGGCGGCATTCGGCAAACTGACGAACGATCCGACCTCTGGTCTGATTGCCATGGCGCAGCAGTTCAACAACGTCACAGCAGAACAGATTGCTTATGTGGCGCAGTTGCAGCGTGCCGGTGATGAGGCAGGGGCGCTGCAGGCGGCTAATGATGCGGCGACGAACGGCTTTCGTGAGCAGACAAAGAGCCTGCGCGACAATATGGGGTCGATTGAGTCTGCTGCCGACAGCCTGAAGCGTGCGTTTAAATCGATGTGGGATGCGGCGCTCGATATCGGGCGACCTGACACCTCGCAGGAGATGGTTGCCAAAGCTGAAGCGGCCTTTAAGCGGGCGGATGAAATCTGGAATCTGCGTAAAGGTGATGGTTATGTCAATGATGATGCGCGTGCCAGCTACTGGAACGATCGGGAGTCGGCACGGCTTGCACTGGAAATGGCGCAGCAGCAGGCCAGTGTGGCAAAAGCAACTGAGGATAACGCAGCACGCGAGGCGGTGATTGAGTCTGACCGCCAGAAGTATGCCGCGCAAGCGCAGTCGAATTATGCAAAGACGCAGACTGCGCTGGAGAAGTTCACGGCCCGTCAGAATGAACTGAACAAGGCGTTGAAAGACGGACGGATCCTCCAGGCTGACTACAACATCAATCTGGAAGCTGCGAAAAAAGAATACGACGACTCGCTGAAGAAACCCAAAGCCCCTTCAGCGGTAAAAACACCTGCAGGTGTAAAAAGTGTCGATACTGCCAGCGCGCAGACGCTGGAGCTGGAGGCGCAGTTACGCACACTGCAGGAGCATAAGAGCATCACGGACACCATCAGCCAGCAGCGGCAGGAATTGTGGAAACAACAATCCCGCTTTTCGGTGCTGGAAGAGGCCGCCAAAAAGCGCGCGCTGACCGCCGATGAAAAATCGGTGCTGGCGAACAAGGACGAGGTACTGGCGCGGGCCGAAGTGAATGCCCGGTTGGGCGATCAGATTGTTGCCCAGGAACGGTTAAACCGCCTGCAGGACAGCTCGCAGAAGTATGTTACCCAGATTGGGGAGAAAACCCGGGCGCTGGTGGCCGGGGGCAGCATGAGCAGTCGCGGCGCGCAGCGGCAAAACGAAGAGGCACAGCTGCGGCAGGGCTGGATGAATGCCGGTGGTACGGACACCGATCAGGGTTATCAGAACGAACTGGATGCACTGAAGAAATATTATGCCGCACAGGACGAGCTCCGCGGCAACTGGCAGGCCGGGGCGAAATCAGCGTGGGCTGACTATGCCGATTCAGCAGCTGATGCCTATGGCTCGATGAAGTCCGCTGCTTCAGCCACATTCGATGGTATCAGCCAGAATATGGCCGATATGCTGACGACTGGGAAAGCAAACTGGGCAGATTTCACCCGTTCCACGTTGTCGATGCTGACGCAGATCCTGATGAAGCAGGCCATGGCTGGCCTGGTCAGTTCTGCCACTTCTGCGCTGGGTTTTGCTGGCGGTGGTTTTACCGGGACCGGCGGTAAGTATGAGCCTGCAGGTGTGGTGCACCGTGGAGAGTTTGTCTTTACGCAGGAAGCCACCAACCGAATCGGTGTCGGCAACCTTTATCGCATGATGCGTGGCTATGCGACTGGTGGTCTTGTCGGTGGGAGTGGCGGTGGCGTTGCTTCTCCTTTTGGTGTCAGTGTGTATGCGCCGGTTTCGGTTACAACAGGCCAGGGGGATTCCGGTCAACAGAAAGGAAGTGGCGATGCGCTGGGGAAAGCCTATCAGCAGGTGATCAACAGCTCCATCAGGGAAGGGATCACCAGAGAAGTCCGGCCCGGTGGCATCATCTGGAATGCAACAAAACAGAGGTAAGCAATGGCGATCGAGCATTTTGCATGGCGGATTAAAGCATCCAGCCAGCCGACCCTGAAAAGTAAGGATACCATCCGTACGGCGCAGTTTGGTGATGGCTATAAGCAGGTTTCAGGTGCCGGGCTGAATGATGAAACGCTAAGTTATGAGTTTTCATTTACCGGCGAACCGCAAACCGTCCGGGATATTTATGCTTTCCTGCGGCGCCATAAGACGAAATCATTTTCGTTTACCCCGCCAGGCGGTGATCTTGCGCTGTGGCGCGTTGAGGCAGAAAGCCTGCAGCGCGTCACCAAAAGTAAAACAGTGGAAACCGTATCAGCTACCTTTGAACAGGCGTTTGCACCATGAGCTTAAACAGTGATTATCAAAAACTTGAGCCGGGCAATGTTGTCCGGCTTTTTGATGTCGATGGCACCGCATTTGGTGTTTCCGACGTTCTCCGCTTCCACGCCCACAATATTGCCCACACTGCCGATGAAATTGCCGCTGCTGGTGGAGCTGAAAATAAGCTACCGGCGAATTCGATCTGGTGGCAGGGGCAGGAATATAAAGCATGGCCTTGTCAGATAGAGGGTATTGAGACGGCGACCGACGGGACCAGCGCGCAGCCAACGCTCTCGGTCGCTAACCTGGACAGTTCCATTACGGCGCTGTGTCTTGCTTATGATGACCTTCTGCAGGCGAAGGTCACCATTCATGACACGCTGGCGCAGTATCTGGATGCGAAAAACTATCCGGAGGGCAACCCGTCAGCGGATCCGCAGCAGGAAAAGCTGAAGGTGTTTTACATTGACGCCAAGAGCACTGAAACCAACGAGGTGGTGGCGTTTACGTTGTCCAGTCCGATGGATCTGCAAGGGCTGATGATCCCGACACGCCAGCTACATTCACTTTGTACCTGGTGTATCCGGAACAAATACCGCTCCGGTGATGGATGCGACTATGCCGGAACGCACTATTTCGACAAGCACAACAACCCGGTTAACGATCCGTCACTCGATGAGTGCCCCGGTACGCTCACTGCGTGCAAGTTGAGGCATGGCGAGGGCAACGAGTTGCCGTTCGGTGGTTTCCCTGGCACATCCCTGATCAGGAGCTGATATGCGTCAGAAAATTATCGACGCCATTATGGCGCATGCTGCTGCTGAATATCCGCGCGAATGCTGCGGCGTGGTGGTGCAAAAAAGCAGGGTGCATCGGTACATTCCCTGCCGTAATCTGGCAACCGATCCGACAGAGCATTTCCACCTGTCGCCGGAAGATTATGCCGCTGCCGAAGACTGGGGAACAGTGATTGCCATTGTTCACAGCCACCCGGACGCAACGACACAGCCGAGCGAACTGGATAAAGCGCAATGTGATGCA
The DNA here is from genome assembly GCF_043945515.1 of Citrobacter freundii complex sp. 2024EL-00216. NCBI lineage: Bacteria > Pseudomonadati > Pseudomonadota > Gammaproteobacteria > Enterobacterales > Enterobacteriaceae > Citrobacter > Citrobacter freundii complex sp. 2024EL-00216. Next base: position 19,258 of record NZ_JBIMRA010000018.1, read on the forward strand.
ACGCTCTTACCTTGGCACATCATCAGCTGGCCGGATGGGGATCTGCGTACCATCCAGCCGCGCGGTGAACTGCCGCTACTGGAGCGTCCGTTTGTGCTCGGCCATTTCGATTGCTGGGGTCTCATAATGAGCTACTTCAGGCAGACGCATGGTATCGAACTGACGGATTACCGCGTGGATTATCCCTGGTGGGAGGATAGTTACCCCGAAAATTTCTACCACGATTGCTGGTATGAATGCGGATTCCGAGAATTCAGTGGCGTACTGCAGCCAGGTGATATGGTTATCATGCAGGTCCAGGCTAATAAGTGGAACCATGCAGGGATCCTGCTGGAAGGTAACATGTTACTCCACCATCTTTATGGCCATTTGAGCCAGCGTGTGCCTTATGGTGGTTACTGGCAGGAACGGACGATGAAGATACTTCGTTATAAGACTCTAGCTTAAGCCCATTTAGGTGGGCTGTTCCCCTGGAATTTCCACCCCAAAACCATCCGCATCCCAAGTCTTTTCCCAGACTTCGTAACCTAACTCTTTTAGGCGACTAAAAGTTTTTTTGAAAACAGTGTTGAAATCATCGTCACTAAGTCCGTCCAACTCAAGATCGCTGAGATGAATATGGAATGTGGAATGACCAATCCGGACCTTTTTGTTGATCTCTGAAAAAGTCCTTTTGAATATTATTTCAGAGAGTTCATCCCTCGCTTTTTCAACAAGTTGAATTGCATCTTGAGCAGAAATTACTTCATCTTCACGTAATTCGCTAAGGAAGCTGTTGTCGAGACGTTGAACTATTTCAGCATTCATAGAGCGGTTATTGGATTTTGCTGCATCTTCAATTTTTTCTTTTAATTCAATTGGTAATCTTATTCTTAGTTGAGGATCTTCTCTGCTCATTTGGTTGCCTCACTCAAAAAGTTCACATTATGTAAATTATGCCCCACGGTGGGGTTGACATCAATGACGCACGGTGTGACACTTTAGGCGCCCCACCGTGGGGCATAATTGGAGGGGTTATGGAAAAAGCTAAAGATATGTACCAGCGAAAGGTTCGATTTCCTGAAGATGTCCGGTTGGCGATAGAGAGAAATGGGGAAGATGAATGCCGTCAGTTCAATACTGAGCTCATCTATCAGTTGAGGAAAGCGTACGGATTAGAAGGGGGGAAGAGTGAACAAGCATAAAAACAGTGAAACCCAGGAGTGCGCGAACACCCTGGGCTTCTTATCGAAGAAATCCTTGGCAGGAAATATCGACATGAACAGTGTAACGAAAGAAGAGCTGAACTTCCATGGCATTTCTCTGCAGCCAGCTCCTGATATCGATGGCATCTGGCTGACCGCTAATCAGATTGGTTACGCGCTTCAATATGCAGACGATAAAGCTGTTCAGCGAATTTTTGCTCGTCATATTGATGAGTTTACAGAAAAAATGACAAGGGTGGTCAAGTTGACCACCCCTGGTGGGCATCAGGAAACTAGGGTTTTTTCTCTACGTGGCGCACACATGGTCGCTATGTTTGCCAGAACTCCGGTTGCTAAAGAATTCCGACACTGGGTGTTAGACATTCTGGACCGTGAGGTATCTATTAACTTTCCAGTACCGAAGATGCTCAGCGATCGAGAAGTCCACGCCCACAATGCAAACGCAATGTTCGATTATTTCGAGATTATGTGTGAAGCATGGTTTAACCAGATAGAGCCAGCGTTGAGGGCGATTGAGTCTCCGCTCGCAGGCCGTCTTCACGATCGTTTCAATGATGGGGCCGCGTTTATGTACATGATTAAGACTCATGCTGAACTACAGCTTCAGGAAGGAGAAAGGCCAAGAATCTACTGAATTTGCAATGCTGCAAATAGAAAAGCCGATAGTTAGAGCTATCGGCTATCCATAAATCTGTCATAAGGGTCCAACCAATGACTTCATTAAATTTAGCAGTAAATAGCGCTAATGTCACCGAGAAAACCATTGATAGCCAGTACTTGCTGGAAATGGTGAACGCTGCGCGAAAGCAATGCGGTGAGCCGGCTGTCCGAAATAACAAGTTCATTGAGAAGGTTGTTGATGAGCTTGAAGGGGAGACCTACACAAAAAGTGTAGGTCGTAAAAATGGTCAAGACATTGAAGTAATTACAATGTCTATCAAGCAAGCCCTCCGAGTAGCCGCTCGTGAATCGAAAGCCGTTCGACGTTCTCTGGTTGATAAGCTGGAAGATATGCAGGTATTACCAGCGATGCCAAAAAGTAACACAGGTATCACTGAGTACCGATTGGCTAAGGCAGAACAGTTGAAAGCCCAGGCATTGGAGAAGAATATCGCGAGCGCGCGGGAAATCATTACTCTGCTTCCTAGATTGGATCCGATGGCACATCAGGTGCTCACGGCATCGTTGATTAATCCGCTTATTGGTTATGACGCCATCCCGTTGCCTGTTATCGAGGAGCATTACCACACTGCGAGTGAGGTGGGGGAGATGCTGGGGGTTTCTGCTCAGAAAATTGGACGCGTTGCTAACACACACAAGCTGAAGACAGAAGCGCATGGCAAGTTCTTTCTGGACAAGTCGGCCTACTCAAGTAAACAGGTTGAAGCGTTCCGGTACAACACTAACGGAATTGATGCGTTGCGCCATCTGATTCATGGTGCTGATGTGGCATAAATTTCAAAGCAGTTAAAATGTTTTTGCTATCCCAACCCGCTTAGCTGCGGGTTTTGTCGTTACCGGATCCCTGCTACTCTTTTGGCAAATTAATCAAAGGTGATAGGGATATGAAAAAGACTTTGCTGCTTCTAATTGCGCTTAGCGTTGCTGGGTGTTCAACCACGGCGGTGAATTCTACCGTTGCAAAACAAGTACCATCTGAACGTGTATTGCTGAAGGGGGCTGGTGACTCGGTGATAACAATTACACGAGATCAAGGATGGTTTGCTGGTGGTGGATGCTTTGTAGAAGTAATTATTGATGGAAAATCCTATGCAAGAATTGATACGGGAGAAACGATCGATATCAATGTTACATCCGGCCGACATATTCTAGGAATATCTGGCGATTCAAAAGGTAAAGGATTATGTGGAATGCAGGTCGGACAACCACTCAAAGAGACTGCCACGCAGATCAATGCTCGTGAACATCAAAAATTCCGCATCACCGGAGATACTAATTCCGGACTTGATATCAGAGCATCAACCATATAGTTCGAGTCATTTTATAAATGGCCACCTCCGGGTGGCTTTTTTATTGGAGAAGAATATGCAGCAAGAAGTTATGACCCAAATTGAACTAAGCGGGATTCTTGGTAAAACCTTTGGTAAGACGCATCATCGTTTAATTAGCTCAACCCGAGAAGCCTGTCGAGCGCTAGCTGCAACAGTGAAAGGGTTTGAGGCCTTCATGAATTCAAGTAAACAGCGCGGTCTGACATATGCAGTTTTTCGAGGAAAGAAAAATATTGGGGAAGATGATTTAGGCTTTCCGGTGACAGGTGAAGTGATCCGGATCGTGCCAGTAGTTATTGGTAGTAAAAAAGCTGGCCTGTTACAAACCATATTAGGTGCCGTCCTTGTTGTAGCTGGCTACGCTTTGTCAGGTTTTACTGGCGGTGCAAGTATGGTATTGGTCGCACCCGGTGTTGCATTAATGGCTGGAGGCGTAATCCAAATGCTTTCGCCACAGCCAGCAGGACTTGCCAGCAAACAGGATGCCGAAAATCGGGCATCGTATGCATTCGGTGGTGTAACTAACACTGCTGCTCAGGGTAATCCAGTTCCGCTTCTATACGGACGCAGGCGTATTGGTGGGGCGATCATCTCTGCTGGTATATACGTCGAAGACCAGCAATAACAAAATAATCTTCCTTTCAGGCTACCATATGGTGGCTTTTTTTATGGGCGCAATATGGCTACAGCAACCCCGATTAAAGGCCGCAAGGGCGGCAGTTCCAGTTCCCGAACCCCTACCGAACAGCCTGATGATCTGCAATCTGTAGCGAAGGCTAAAATCCTCGTTGCGCTTGGGGAAGGGGAATTTGCAGGGCAATTAACCGGAAAAAATATCTACCTGGACGGCACGGCGTTGGAAAACTTCGACGGCTCCCAAAACTTTAGCGGCGTAACGTGGGAGTTTCGCGCGGGAACGCAGGCACAAAATTACATTCAGGGTATTCCCGGTACCGAAAACGAAATCAATGTTGGAACTGAAGTATCAAGCGCTACTGCCTGGACGCGCACCTTCACCAACACCCAACTATCAGCCGTTCGCCTCCGACTGAAATGGCCTTCACTGTTTAAGCAGGAGGACAACGGTGATCTGGTAGGGTATTCCATCAATTATGCGATAGACCTGCAGACTGATGGTGGAACCTGGCAAACCGTTCTTAATACCAGCGTAACCGGCAAAACGACGTCTGGTTATGAGCGCAGCCACCGTATTGATTTACCGCAGACTGGCAGCACCTGGACAATCCGACTGCGTAAGATCACCACTGATGCAAACAGCGCGAAGATCGGCGACACGATGACGCTGCAGAGTTTTACCGAGGTGATTGACGCCAAGCTGCGCTACCCGAATACCGCACTGCTGTACATCGAATTCGACTCGAGTCAGTTTAACGGTTCAATACCGCAGATCTCCTGTGAGCCTCGCGGGCGCGTGATCCGTGTTCCTGATAATTACGACCCTGAAACGAGGGCTTACAGCGGTACATGGCAGGGCGCGTTTAAGTGGGCCTGGACTGATAACCCTGCGTGGATATTTTACGATCTGGTGATTACCGATCGCTTTGGTCTGGGTAATCGCCTGACTGCAGCCAACATCGATAAATGGACGTTGTACCAGGTGTCGCAGTATTGCGATCAGCCGGTACCGGATGGAAAGGGTGGAAACGGGACCGAACCACGCTATACCTGTAACGTCTATGTTCAGGACAGGAATGACGCTTACACTGTGCTGCGTGACTTTGCGGCTATATTCCGGGGTATGACGTACTGGGGCGGTGATCAGATTGTTGCGCTTGCCGATATGCCGAGAGATGTGGATTACGCTTACACCCGCGCTAACGTTATCGACGGACGCTTTACCTATTCCAGCAGCACGACAAAAACGCGGTATACCACGGCACTGGTTTCCTGGTCTGATCCGGGTAATGCCTATGCGGATGCGATGGAGCCGGTGTTTGAGCAGCCTCTGGTGGCCCGGTACGGATTTAATCAGCTGGAAATGACAGCGATTGGTTGTACCCGGCAGTCAGAAGCAAACCGCAAGGGGCGCTGGGGCATTCTCACCAACAATAAGGATCGCGTTGTTTCGTTTGATGTCGGGCTGGACGGAAACATTCCGCAGCCGGGATACATCATCGCCGTGTCAGACGAGCTTCTGTCCGGCAAAGTTATGGGCGGCCGCATCAGTGCCGTTAACGGTCGTGTGATAAAACTTGACCGCGTTGCTGATGCAGCAGCAGGTGATCGCCTGATTCTCAACCTTCCCTCCGGCGCGTCACAGAGCAGGACTATTCAGGCGGTTAACGCGGAATTTGTCACAGTCACCACGGCATACAGTGAGACGCCACATGCCGAAGCTGTATGGGTGGTTGAGTCAGATGAACTCTACGCCCAGCAGTATCGTGTTGTCAGTGTCTCCGATAACAATGATGGTACCTTCTCGATTACCGGCGCATGGCACGACCCGGATAAATATGCCCGTATCGATACCGGAGCCATCATTGACCAGCGGCCGGTGAGTGTAATCCCGCCGGGTAACCAGTCGCCGCCGGCTAACATTGTGATCAGCTCGTTTTCAGTGGTGCAGCAGAATATCAGCGTCGAAACCATGCGTGTGAGCTGGGACCAGGCGCAGAATGCTATCGCCTACGAGGCACAGTGGCGCCGCAATGATGGTAACTGGGTAAACGTGCCGCGCAGCTCCACCACCTCATTTGATGTATCGGGTATTTATGCAGGGCGCTACCTCGTGCGTGTGCGTGCCATTAATGCCGCTGAAATTTCCTCTGGCTGGGGCTACTCCGAAGAGAAAACGCTGACGGGCAAGGTGGGAAATCCACCGAAACCTGTCGGCTTTGCGACAACGCCGATCAACTGGGGGATTCGCCTGAGCTGGGGATTCCCGGCTAACACCGGGGACACACTGAAGACGGAAATTCAGTACACCGCGAACAGTGATTTCTCGAATCCTATTTTGCTGTCGGATGTGCCTTATCCGTCTGCCGAATACACCCAACTGGGATTAAAGGCGGGGCAGGAATTCTGGTATCGCGCGCAGCTGGTAGACAGAACGGGTAATGAATCAGGCTGGACCGACTGGGTTCGTGGCCAATCCAACGCGAATGCTGACGACTACCTGGGCGATATTGCTGATGACTTCCTGACTTCTGCAGACGGTGACCGCCTGACAAGCGACATTGATACCAACCTCGAAGCCGCGTTGCAGAATGCGCTGGCCAACCATGCAACCGTGGAACACCAGTGGGCGCAGTATGGTGAAGTACGCGCGGATATTCTGGTGGTCAAAACGACTATTGCAGATGTTGATAAGGCGATGGCTGAAATGTCCACTCAGGTGCAGGCGCAGTTCAATAATGTAACTGCCGCGCTGGAGGATAAGCTTACCGCCGTGGTTGATGCTACCGGAGCATCTGCAATTTATACCCTCAAAACCGGAGTCCGGATTAACGGCGTGATGTATAACGCCGGAATGTCGATTGCGGTGCTGGCGGAATCGGGCAAGCCGGTAGTCACCCGTGTCGGGTTTAACGCCAATCAGTTCGTCCTGATGAGTGGCAGCGGCGATACGCAATATTCACCCTTTGCGGTGGTCAATGGTCAGGTCTTTATCAGTGATGCATTTATCCAGTATAGCCAAATCACGCTGGCAAAAATTAAAGAATTGCGATCAGAAAATTACGTTCAGGGACAAACGGGCACCATCATGAAATCGGACGGAACGTTTGAAATGAATGGAGCAGTTGCCGGGGAGGGGGCAATGAAAATTACCAACACAACCCAGAGCGTTAAGGACGGGAATGGCGTCCTTCGCGTGCAGATTGGGAAATTAACAGGAGTGTTTTGATGGAATGGGGGATACAGACATGGGACGCTAATGGCGTCCCTAATAACTACGGAATCAAACCAATCAGCGTAGTTGGTATAATCGACCTGTTAGTGGATCAGAAAACCGGCTCTTATTCTTTCAACCTGGAACCTGGCCTGAAAGTTGGCTTTACAGTAGGGACTGCGGAGGCTGCAAGTTTGATTGCGTACACAAACAAAAGAAACATTCTTGCTTCCGGTAACACAATTACAATTCAGCCATCAACGGGCGACGGTGTTAACGACTATCCTGCAAATCAGGTTCAGCTGATTGTTTTTGCGGAGAAGGTGTAATGGCAAAATATGGTGTTTTGCTAGCGTTACCCAATGGAAATCCTTTTGTTACTCCGGATTCCACACCATTGACACTTTATAAAAAAGTGTCGTTAAACTCACAGTATAATGGTGATTTTAACTCTGCGGTTATTGAGGAAAATATTGTTAATCAAAAAGCAGGGATTGTATTCGCAAGAACAAGTACTGCGGCAAAAATCTCAGCCGTAAAAGAAGGGAGCTTATTTAATGTTTCTGCTTCGAACTACAGAAGGGCTGCTTTTACTCTTGAAGCATATTTTTTCGCAATAACTCCGCAAACCTTACCCAGTCACGGTATCGCTATATGGGACGAATCAGGCACACTGGTTCTTACAAACGAATCAAGGGTATTGACAGATCTGACAACTATCGGGACACCTGGAGCGGCTACGGGTGGAATTAATATCGATGTCACAATGCCGGGGAAATGGGCCGTAAATCCGATGGGGCTGGGATCTGTCATCATCCACGCTGGTTCTGCACCAGGTGGACAGCCAATATTTCAGTCCGTTGATGTGGGGACGGGTTGCCATGACGACACTGGTGGTACAAGAATTAGGGGGCAAAGTTCAACCACCGCCAGTGGTGCCACTATAGGGTCAACGAATAGCGGAATTGTGATAACGGCGATAAACACAGCCGCATATGATTAAACCGATCGATTTAAACGATCAATTTTAGAATATTGATCTATTAAAACTATTTTTATTATTCAATGCTATTGGTTATTTTTTGTTTAAACAATTAACTCTGGTGTCGAAATGAAAAATATAATTATTCCAGTTACTGTCTGCCTGGTGCTTTCAGCCTGTTCAGGACCTGTCCTGGAGAAACAAAAACCGGTTTGTCAGGCTGAGTTAATGTCAGGTGGGTTGACCCAGTCAGTACAGGTCTACGGTGTGCGAAAAGTTGCTAATCAGACTGAGTACAGGGCCGGTTATCCCTTTAACTGGCGATGGGTGAATAAAAATAACTTCACCCGTTCGAATTGCCTTCAATGAAATACCAAAAATAACCCGCTCCGGCGGGTTTTTTATTATCTGAATTCAGGAGATATCCATGTCAGCAGGAACTTTAACCCTGACGAATAACTCTGCTGCGGTCGCTGGCAATGGGACTGCGTTTACCACAGAGGTGGCGGCCGGAGATTTTATTGTTGTCACTGTTGGCGGCGTTCCCTATACGCTCCCGATTAAATCAGTGGAAAGCGGTACAGCGTTGACGCTGGTAAGCAATTTCACCGGGCCAACACAGACTGGCGCAGCCTGGTCTGCAGTACCCCGTGTGGCGCTGAATATGGTCACCGCGGCGCTGGTGACGCAGAGTGCAGAAGCTCTGCGTGGACTTAATTACGACAAACAGAACTGGCAGAGCCTTTTCAGCGGTAACGGTACTGTAACTGTCAGACTTCCTGATGGTACCTCATGGAATGGTCCGGCCTGGAATGGAATTGTTACTGAGCTTGCTAAGAAACTTGATAAAAATAGTAACCTGAGTGATGTAAGTGATAATGGTGAAGCGAGGAATAACCTTGGCTTAGCATATGGGAATACTGCTGGTACTGTTGCTCAGGGAAACGACAATCGTTTGAACACAATAAATGGGAAATCTGGAGGTTCTGTAAATGGTAATGGCGCATTTGATATTCCGTATCCTGATGAATTAAATAGACAGGGTGGGATAGTAAACAGCCGTATTTTGGTTGGAGGTGCGATGCGAGCATTTTTCGCACATTATGTAGTGACAGAGAATGCTATCCGCAGAGGGGTACTGCATGTGCAACAGGATGATGGTCCAGCTGCCGTCCAGGCCGCATATTATTTCGATACTACAGGTAATGCGGTTGCACCTGGAGCCTGGGTTCCGACTTCAGATATCAGGTTTAAGGATGAGGTATCAATAATCGAATCTCCTGAGGAAAAAATGAGAAATATCAGGGGGTGTACCTGGATTAGAAAGGACACTGGAAAATGGGGTATCGGATTTATTGCGCAGGATGTAAAAAAATCATTTCCGGAAGCTGTAACGGAAGGCGGTGACAAAGAGCTTCCAGATGGAACGGTGATTTCTGGCGTACTTTATCCTGACACTTATGGCGTTGCGGCTGCACTACACCATGAGGCTATCCTTACTTTGATGGATAAGATAGAAAATTTGTATTCAGAAGTTTTAGCCCTGAAAAGTAAAGGAAAGGGTTTATGAGTAAAACCAGCAGGATGCTCAGGTGTAAAAATGATGGTTGCCGCAATCACACCGTATGCAAGAGCATGACTGCGGCGACTGGCAAACGTCCGATAGTGCGAGTATTGAATGATGGCCAGTCACGGCGGATTGTACTTAAGCAATATGACGGTTCAAGGTGTTTAATCTGAAACCAGCCACATATCAGCTTCTTCAAACATTTCCTGAACAGTACGGCTTATCTGTTCCTTCTCATGCTTGCTGGCGTCAGTGTTGATCGCCGGCAGTGTCATCATCGGTTTAACCCGAACATCAGCATCGGGGAAGATCCGGTGAACCATCTTAGTTAACTCGCCCAGAATGATATCTTTTGCACCAGGCAGACCATCAAAATTCCTTTTGTCATAAACGAGTTCCACGAACATTGCTTATTGCTCCTTTACTGGATGGATATACAGTATTTATACTGTGTTTTTATCCGGTATTCAAGAGAGGGCGTGATGATGCCACGACGCAGCGATATTGAAATAGCCTGGTATGCTTCGATACAGCAGGAACCAAATGGCCGGAAGACCGTCACCACGCAACGGTTTGTCCAGGAACTGAGCAAGGTTAACTGGAACTGGACGATGAAGCAGGCCAACGAATGGATCGAGTGGTATGTGACAACATTCCGCGATGTATCAACGCAGGAAGGCGAGAATCGTACCTTCCAGCTGTTCAATCCAAACGGAGGACTATAGCCATGGGCTTTCCTTCACCTGCGGCAGATTACGTTGAAACAAGGATTTCCCTTGATCAGCAGCTTATCAGTCAGCCCGCAGCGACTTACTTCATGCGTGCATCACGTTCACATTTCAGGGAAGGAATAATCCAGGGGGCGCTGCTTGTTGTTGATGCGTCACTTTCTCCCTGTGATGGCTCGCTGCTGATATGCGCGATAGACGGGGAATTCAGGATCAAGCGATATCGGACTCATCCTCAGCCCCACCTCGTTAATCTGGAGAACGGGAGAAGGGAGGCGCTGCCAGCAGATGATGATGGTTACAGTTCTGCACCCGCTATATTCGGGGTGATCACGTACATCATTAATGATGCCAGGAACGCGGAGTTTGATGATTGCCCGGTGATGTAGATAAAAACATATCCATGGGGAAGGATAATTATGCTTTTTTGGTGGCTATTTAACCACTCATTACTTTGTTGGCATTTAAGTTAAAAATATTAGATATCAATCACAAAGATTTGATGACAACCATCTTTGTAATGACTATAAAGTTACCCACTCGCTAGGGATAAAGCGTATCCAATATGCATTGCTGTGTAATTACGGGGTCTGTTGATGTCACCAGACCCTGTCTTTTCATCATCGACTACACACAGCTGTTATCCTGCCATGTGAATTCTAATTTGGGCGGGGTTTCTCCCCAGTAATTCCCCAAAGTTTCCCCGTGCAAAAGACAGGCATAAAAAAACCAGCCGTAAAGGCTGGTTCTTAAAGGAGTTTTTGGTCGGCACGAGAGGATTTGAACCTCTGACCCCCGACACCCCATGACACCACTTAAAGATGAAAAAACTCAAAGCCTCGATTGTATAAAGTTATTAAAGTGATAATAACACCAATAGCTATGAAGAGAGGATGTTCTTTGACTATTGAAGATAGCCATAAAGGGTGTAAGCTCAAAGGCTTATACCATTTGTTATCAGTCTTGAGCGAGCGGTCATGAACACGTTCTGCAATGTCGCTAATAATGTTAACCTTGCGAAGCGTAGACATTTCTAATTCGCGATATTTCCCGTTGACATAAGCTTCTGCCTCATCAGCTCCTGCCATAACGTCTTTATCGGCAATATTGTTTTTATCAACAATAGCCAATAATCGCCCTTTGCGACCACTTTTGCCCTTGTGCTGGATGTAGTCTCTTCCATAAATTGAATTGGCAACGCGAGCAAGGTCTAATTTCCGATCATCGGAAAGCAAAAATGGTTCGCCGCCAAGAACAGAAAATCTATGCTCAAGTGCCTGGAACCCATAATTATTATCCCTCATATTCCAGTGCATAAAGAGAAGCGTTGCATTGAGGCGAAGAAATTCGAAGTATTTATTGAGCATATGATGCTCAAGGCTATCCAAATTTTGTGGGTCTGCTACATCAAGCTTTAATAGTTCGGCGGAGCGATTGAGTGCCCAATGGTGAGTTTGCGCGCTGCTCAAGTTACGCACAGCTATCGAAGTTATTCGAGTAGAACGACCACTAGGTGCATCATAAAAGGATTCGCAAGAGTAATGAATAACGTAACAATGCGCGGAGTTTGCGAACGCTTTGTTAACTGAGGTAATACTTTCTTCACGATCTCTAATCAACTGACGGATTGACGAACCCATGGCATTCCTCATGCAAAAAAGCCCGCGAATGCGGGCTTTTAATTCACTAAAGAGCCGCGGCTCCTTTGCGTATCCTTTTTTGTCCCCTCACCGTCTGGTCGGTGTCCTGCTGAGACTGCTAACTTCCTGTTTTTGTTAGTGCTGTCCTGGCACTGTCCAATCATGATTGGTGGAGCTGGCGGGAGTTGAACCCGCGTCCGAAATTCCTACATCCTCGGCACTACATGCTTAGTCAGTCTTTACATTCGCCTGGCACCTGCGGACAGACACGCCACTACCAGACTAGCCTGATTAGTTTTAACGCTTCAACCCCAGGCAGGGCCTCCACGCGATCTCTTTTGGGTTTGACCTCTCTTTGATCCCCGTCTTAAGAGCGGAAGCTAGGGAGAGAGGGCTCAGAGCAGGTTATTAAGCTGCTAAAGCGTAGTTTTCGTCGTTTGCGACTATTTTTTTGCGGCTTTTTACGAGGCCAACCGCCCCTCGGCATGCACCTTGGGTTTCGCGAATCCCGTCGAATCCAGAATCAGCCCCAATGTGTTAGAGCAAGTATAACAGACTTGTGACACGCGTGACCAGCCCCCGCAACCCCTAATCCTCAAGGATTTAGCGCTCGCGCAGCGCTTCTTTTGCGCGATTAAACGGTTTGATTAAATAGTCGACGATGGTTTTTTCACCTGTTTTTATATCCACTGTGGCAATCATGCCAGGTACGATGGAGAAATGGCGTCCCAGTTTGTTCTGTAAGAAGTCCTGATGCGTGCGGATAAACACGCGGTAATAGAAGATTTCCGGTTTCACTTTGTCCTGAATGGTGTCCGGAGAGATGGTTTCGACTACGCCTTCCAGTCCGCCGTAAATGGCGTAGTCATAGGCGGTTATCTTTACCAGCGCCCGCTGGCCGGGATGGATGAACGCGATATCACGCGGCGACAGGCGCGTTTCTATCAGCAGATGATCGTCCAGCGGCACAATCTCCATCATCTCGCCGTTGGGCGGGATAACGCCGCCGATGGTGGTGACCTGGATGTTTTTCACAATACCGCGCATCGGCGCGCGTACGGTCAGGCGGGTGACGGAATCCTCGCGTCCTTTTAAAATCGCCGCCAGCATATCCACTTCGGCGTTGGCCTTTGACAGCGCTTCCCGCGCCTGCACGAAATATTGCGAGCGCAGGTCGGTGATTTTTAATCCCAGATCGCTTTTTTGTCGTTGCAGGCGCAGCACTTCTACGTGGCTGGCGGCACCGCTTTTCTCCAGCCGTTGGGTGATGGCCAGTTCTTTATTTACTGAGACCAGTGCATCTTGCAGTTCTGCCATTGAATCCGCAAGCTGCGCGCGGCGGCTTTTATACAGGCGAGTTTCGGAGGCGATGAGATCCGGCCAGGCGCGCAGTGAATCGGGAAAGACCAGCGGCAGATCGTTAACTTCGGCATTAAGCCTTGCGCTGGAAGCCAGTGAGGCGCGATAACGGGCGGCGCTCTCCCCAACATTGGACTCAGAACGGGTGGGGTCGAGGCGGGCGACTATTTGATTGGCCTGCACTTTATCTCCCTCGCGTACCGTAAGCTCGGCGAGAATGCCGCCATCCAGCGACTGCAAGACCTGCTCTCGCGAGCTGGGGATCACTTTTCCGCTGCCGGTTGAGACTTCATCCAGCTTGCCGAAATATGCCCAGATACCCAGGACGGCAAACAGCAGCGTGCTGAGCAGAATAATACGGCTGGCCCCGGAAAAACGGTGCTCGCGGCGGATATCGAGGTCGTCCATGGCGGCATCATGCGGATTGGTTTTCATTTTTCCACTCCCGACCGTGAGTTGGGGCGGGTGCCCGGCTCGCATTTAATGCCTGCGCTTTCGGGGCATCCATAACCAGTTGGCCTTCTTTTAATACCACCACGCGTTCGACCAGCTCCAGAACCGGTACGCGATGGGTGGCGACAATCAATGTGCGGTTGCCCAGCCACTGGTTCAGGCGCTGAATAAACTCCCGCTCGGTATGTTCATCCAGCGAGGCGCTGGGTTCGTCGAGCAGCACGATATTGGGCGATCGCAGCAGCATTCTTGCCAGCAGGATCGACTGCCGTTGTCCACCGGACAAACCGTTGCCGCCCTCCATAATGGGATGCGCCAGCCCTTTGGCGAGCTGTTTAACGAAAGCTGCCGCGCCGCTGACCTCCAGCGCTTCGAAGATCTGCGCGTCGTTGGCATGCGGTGCGCCGAGGGTCAGGTTCTCGCGCAGGGTGCCGAAAAACAGCCGCGCGTTCTGGCTAAGAAAACCGATGTTGCGGCGTAAATCAGCCATATCGATCTGCGCCAGACTCAGGTTGTCGAGCCGGACATCGCCCTGGATAATCTCCACACCACCCGCCATGGCCTGCAGCAGGGTTGATTTCCCTGCACCGTTACGCCCGAGGATTGCCACGCGCTCGCCGGGCATGACCTCCAGGCGCGAGATGCGCAGCGGAACGCGCTGATCGTCGCTGTGGTAGCGAAAGTGTGCGTTCTCAAACAGATAATGACCGTGAAAAATCTCCTGATGCACCCGGTCTTCATCGTACTGTGTTTCAGTGGGGAGCTGCATGATGCTATCCAACCCCATCTTCGCCGCCTTAACCTGTTGCCAGCGGGCTAGCACGCCGCACAGATTAGCCATTGGGGCAATCATTCTGGAACCGAGCATCGAAGCGGCCACCACGGCCCCGGTGGTCATCGTGCCTTCAATGACCATCGGCGCGCCGAACATAATGATCGCGGCGTAGACCAGACTTTGTACCGACATGCCCCAGCCAATCAGCCCCTGAGTCAGCCTGCGCGTGCGCAGCCCGGACTCTCCGGTAATGCGGATGTAGCTGTTCCACTGCTGTAAAAAGCGGTTTTCCGCCTGCATCAGCTTGATGTCTTCCAGCCCCTGAACGCTCTCGACCAGCACCGCGTTGCGCAGGGTGGATTCATGGGCAGCCTGGTTGGCGAGCACCGCCAGCTTTTTCTGTAACAGCAAACCGGGCAGGATCATCAGCAGGGCCGCGACGGGCGCTATCCATGCCAGAGGCGGGGCGATAAAAGCCAGCACCACGATAAACAAAAAGAAAAACGGCAGATCGACAATGGTCGACATGGTCGAGGAGGTGATCATCTCGCGAACCTGTTCCAGCTCGCGCAGTTGAGAAATGAAGCTCCCCGTCGAGCGGGGGACGGCGCTGTTGCGCAGGCGCAATGCATGGCTGAACACGCGATCGGAAATGCGCATATCGGCGCGTTTGCCGAGCAGGTCCATTATGTGGGTACGCGCTTCGCGCAGCAAAAAGCCAAACAGCACCGCCACCAGAACGCCAGTGGAGAGAACATACAGCGTTGGATAAGACTGGGCGGGGATCACCCGGTCATAAACCTGCATGGAAAAGATAATCCCGGCGAGCGACAGAACGTTAATCAGAAAGGCGGCAATCATGACCGGCAGATAAGGACTAATGTCTTTTAACACCAGTTCGCGCATCCAGTCGGGCTTGAAGCGCGAAATATAGCGGTCTACCCGACTGTCCTTCAGCGCCGACAGCGGGCGCATCGCGGTAATACTCACGATCTCCGGCAGAAGCTCTGCGACCGTGAGCCGGTTACGCTGGCCCTCTTCGGCGATGATAAACACATCCAGTGCATCTTCGCCGTTGAAATGTTCTATCACCATTAGCTGGCCGTCGCGCAGTTCCGCCACCACCGGCAGACGCCACTGACCGAATACCTGCGTGGCGGTATTCAGCGCATGAAATGACAGTCCCGCCTGACGCGCCAGTTGCGACAGGGCTGTGGCCCGGCTTTTTCCCGCAAACCACGGGGCGTTGGCCTGGATTGCGCCGGGAGAACAGGCCACGCGATAGTGATTGGCAATATGCGTCATCGCCTGCGCCCACTGGCTAAGAGCGTGTTCGCTAATCGCATCTTCTGCATGTGAATCGAGGTCGCTCATAGCTTGATCTCCACCGATTGAATGCTGCGATTATTTAAGGCGAACGCCTGGCGAAGCGAGCCAGTGTTATAGAGGCAGTTCAGCTGGAGCTGGCGCAGCTGGTTTTGAGTCTGGAGTTCGGCAAAGCGGGCCTGATACACCTCTTGCTCGGCGTTAAGCACGTCGAGCAGCGGGCGCGAACCGAGGTCCAGATACTGCTGTTGATAAAGCTCGCGCGTTTGTTCACTCAGTCGCTGCTGGCGGCGCAGAATCTGCAGGGCGGTGGCGAGGCTAATTGCCTGGCTGCGGGACTCCAGTAATTTTTGTCGTACTTCGAGTCGGGTGCGCTGGATGGAGTATTGTGCAGACTCTACCGCATGGCTGGCGGCGTTGCGCCTGGCGGTGAGTCCGCCCCCCTGATACAGCGGCATCTCAACTTTTACCCACGTGGAGTACTGGGTTTTGTCGAGCACCTCATGGCTGGGGTATTTGTCGTTGAGATAATGCTGAACCGACGGTTCCAAAGAGATGGTGGGCGTCATCTGCGCGTTGGCGTAATCGAGATTTGCCTGTGCCACATTCGCTTGCGCCCAGGCCGCCAGAACCGCGGGAACCAGTTTATCTTCCGGTTTGACCACATCGCAGCTGTTGTCCAGTTTGGCCGGGAATTCGTTGCTGATGCCGTTAAGTGAGTTCCAGCCGAGGTAACTCATCAATGTGGCCTTACTGCTGTCGAGATTGGCCTGATACTGCGCCAGCTGAGAACGCGCAGACTCGATACGCGCATCGGTTTGCACCACGTCGGACAGCGAGGTTGCCCCTTCATCATTGCGTTGTCGGGTCAGTCGACCAATGTCGTTTAAGGCGGTGAGCTGTTCTTCGGCGGCGTCCACCATTTGCTGCCACGTCTGCACCTGGACTATCGCGTTGGCGGTTGCGTGGGCGATGGTATCAATACTGAGTAACACATTCGCCTGCTGTTGTGCGGCTCCGGCTGTCTCGGCGCGGACCTGGCTTGCCACTTTGCCGAAGTCGTACAGCATTTGTGACACCGAAATAACCAGCGCCGGGCTAAAGCCGTGGTCGGTATAGGTATTGCTGTAACCGTTATTCATTCCGGCAGAAACCTGCGGGTAATATTTCGATTTCGCCACGTCGATCTGTTCGTTTTGCGAAAGCAGTTTGCCGATCGATTCACGAATAGAAGGATGCCAGCTCACGGCACGACTTACCGCGTCGTTGAGCATCAGGTTGCCGGGGGCGGCAGCGCTCAGCGGCAGATCGGCAACCGCGCCGTCCAGCGAGGGAAGCATCTGGCTGGTGGCCAGTCCTTCCGGCGTAATAATTTGCGGTTCATCTTCGGCATTCACCCGCAGGGTACAGAGCGTTAATGCCAGAAGTAATGCAACAGGCATGACTTTTCCCATATCTCATCCCTTTCAAACTACAACCGTTACGGCAGTTGCTCCGGGCGTCGTGGCGCCCGGAGCTTTATGTATTAACCACCCGTAATGAGGTGATTGTTCTGTAGCAGTTCATTCAGCGTGGTGTTGACGTTCTCCAGGGTGATGAGGTTGGTGGATTGATAAGTTCCACCCGTGCCATCGCGGTCGATGGCGATCACGGTGTTGGATCCGTTGGTGGTGACCTGCACGTAGTTTCCAAGCGTTGAGGCCTGATGGTTCCATCCGCTCAGCAGTTCGTGGATATCGATCTTGTCGCCCTGGGTCATAGAGAAATTGGTCCAGCTGTCGCTGTTGTTCCCTCCGGTTGCGTTGTTGGCATTAAGCAGGTGATAGATAAGCGTATCGCCGTAGGCCGAACCGGTGATCACATCATGTTGTGAGGAGCTTGCCAGTTGCGGATTCATATTGATGGTCAGCGTGGCGGTGTCCGTATGTCCGTTTTGGTCATTAAGCGTATAGGTGAAGGTTTCTTTGGTGGTCATTGATGCTACGGTTGTACCCGGCTTCAGCGTGTAGGTGTATGAGCCATCCAGATTCATGGTCAGTGAACCATAATGGCCCTGAATGGTGGCGCTACTGGCGCTACTGGTTGGATTGAGCGTGGCGGTACTGCCGTTATAGCCATTGATGGTGAGCAGGGTGTGGACGGTTGACAGCTGATCGTGGGCGCCTGCCGCATCACTACCATCAAAAATATTGCCATTTACCGTGGCGGTGTTGACGTCAAAGGTATTAAGGTGCCAGGTGGTGCCGGTGACGTTCGGCGTAATGCTGACGTTGCCCACGGCCAGCCCTCCCATAGTTCCTGTGAAGCTGATGCTGTAATGACCTGCAGTCAGTTCGGCATTCCCCAGCGAGACCGCGATTGAGCTACCTAACAGGCTGATGGAGCTGGCGGGTACCGAACCTGAAAGTGTGTATCCGCCAGGACCAGTTATCGTCCAGCTCACACCGAGCGTACCGACGGTGATAAGTGTGCCGATGTTGAAATTGAGCGTGGCGTTTTTCAGGACGTCATTTGTCGCTATGTCAAACGAACCTGTACCGGTTGCCTTGTTCCCCAGCGTGGGAATCGTTGCGGTCCCCAGCGCGCCGCTTGCGTACGCAGCAGAGTCCTGAACGGTATTAACCGTCATGATGCTGCTGACGTCATCGACGGCATTCAACACCTGCGGGGTTGGTGTGATATTTAGTGAGGCGGTATCCGTATCACCGTTCTGCGCGCGAACGGTATAGACGAAGCTGTCCGGGGATTTGATGCTGTCCGCACCAACGCCGTTTTTCAGGATGTAGGTGTAATTCCCTTTTGCATCAATGGATAACGTACCGTAGAGGCCGTTAATGGTGATGCTTCCCGTTGTCGGGACAGCCACGCCGTTGACTTCAGTGATCACCGCATCTGGCGGCGCAATATCGTTAGTTAGTACATTGCCGGTGGTATTGGCGGTAGTGCTATCTACGACATAGGTATGATCCTGCGAGATATTAAGCGTGTAGCCGGTGAGGGCGCTGATCCCGCTGGCGGTATTCAGTACAAACAGGTATTCGCCGCCTGGCAGCGATACAGTCAAAGGTTGGGAATTGCCATTCAGCAGCAGGGTGTTGATCCAGCCTTTTTGCACGCGATATTGTTCAAACTGCTGGATCGCATCATTGAAGCGGTAGATATAAAGATCGAACGTTGAGGCCAGCGTTACGCCACCAACGGCCCCTTGAATGGTCATCGTACGGGTTGACCCTTCCTCTACATCAAAGATAATCGGATTGCTCATGTCATCAAGCAGATTGGCGTTAAGCACGGTGCCAACTCCGACGCTCAATACCGTCAGACCGCTTTGTACTGATGGCCCATTGTTGACATAGCTGACGCTGGTATCAAAGACCATGGCAGCATTGTTGTCGGCAGCAATAACGGTGGTGGTCGCCGGGATTGGTCCCAGGTTGATCACCAGATGTGCCGAGCTGCTGTTGCTGCCTTGCGTAATGGTATAGGTGAAGCTCTCTTTTTGACCGTATACCGCGGCGCTGGTGTCAGTTAATGTGTAGGTATAGCTGCCGTCCTGGTTGATGTGCAGGATACCGTACTGACCTGTGATATTGACCCCACCCTCACCAACGACGGTGGTTTTCCCGCTGGCATCAGTGACTGATGTTAGTGTTGTCCCGGTTGGCGTAACGTCGTCGGCCATCAAGTTGCCAGTATTGACGGTCGGCCCGCTGACAACGCCTGCGCTGGTCTGATGTACGTCTACGTCCAGGCTGGTATATGAACCTGTCGCCAGCAGGCTGGTATTATACGTCAGCACGCGATACTGCCCGCCGGTCAGGCCGGTCAGATTAAGTGTTACGCCGCTACCAGTTAACGTCAGCGGGTTAGCGAAGTCGCCAACTGCAGTGTTGATGAAGGTGTTCCAGGTGCCGAGAGTGGTATCAAAGCGCTGCACCACAATCTCCTGGGTGCTGAGCAATGACAGAACAATGCCTGTCGCTGCCGCATCGATCGTGACATTGCCGGAACCACCGGTGGCAATAGTGAACTGTACCTGTGCGGTGTCATTACCCAGAACGGAGGCGACATTCCCCAAGGCACCTACCAACAGCAGACCGTAGTCAGAGTAGCTTTGTGAGCTGGTGGTTGCGGTGGTTGTCAGCGCGAGGCTGGTGACGTTATCGTTAGCCGAGAGCGGGAGGATCGGGGCGGTAATGGAGAGCGACCCCGACGTATTGCCCGCCGCATCGGTTGCGGTTATGCCCAGCGTCTGCCCTTCAATTTGTTTGGTCGGCAAGGTCAATGACCAGACGCCGTTGCTTCCTGTCGTCGTGGTGTAGGTACCCGCGCCAGGAATTGTCACCGTCACCGTGCTGTTTGCTTCCGCCTGACCTGTTAGCGAACCGCCATCCGCACTCAGTATGCCGGTTGGCGTATTGGGAGCCAGTGTGTCGACCACTACCGTGGCGGGACCTGATGCGGCGCTGGTGCCATTAGCGTTAGTTGCCGTCGCGGTAAAGGCGTGCGAGCCCTCGGTCAAATTGCTGTCAGGCGTGAAGGACCAGACGCCGCTGGCGTTCGCCGTTGTGGAGCCAAGCAGCGCCCCGTTGTTGTAAATATTGATGACGGCATTGGCCTGTGCCGTTCCGTTTAACGTAGGTAAGGCATCGTTGGTTACCTGGCCATTGGCGATAATCCCGGTATAAATGCCGAAATCATCCACAACACTGACGATGGTGGGGGCATCGGGTACGCGGGTATCCGGGGCAGTGAACCCGGCAGAAACACCGGTATTACCTGCTTTATCCTGAGCAAATGCTAGCAGCGCCTGGCCGCTGGTTTGCGCCGGGGAAAGCGTCACCACAAAGCTGCCAGCGCCGTCCGCGGTGGCGGTTCCCAGTACGGTTCCTGTACTGGACGTAATGGTCACGGTACTCCCTGCTTCAGCTGTACCGGTGACACGGTTTCCGGTTGCATTGATAGTAAGGCCTGTCGGTGCGCCGGGCGCGAGGGTATCCACTACAATCAACGAGCCTGGGGAGGCAAGGCTCACGTTACCCGCCGTATCACTGGCATTAACCGTATAAGCATGCGTGCCCTGGCCCAATGCCGAGGTGGGAGTCCAGGTCCAGTTTCCGCTGGCGTTCGCCGTTACGGAGGCCACCAGCGCGCCGTTGTCAAAGATATTGACCGTGCTGTTGGCTTCCGCCGTGCCGTTGAGCGTGGGGAGAGTATCATTGGTGGACTGACCATTACCCACTGCACCAGTGATGTTAGGCACATCATCAATAATGCTGACAATAACTGGCACGCCTGGCGCGGTGGTATCAACGACTATCACAAAACTGTTGGTCGCCGGGCTGTTATTACCCGCCGCATCGGTGGCGGTGACGGTTAGCGTGTGCGAGCCTTCGCTGAGCGGGGTTCCCGGCGTGAAGCTCCAGACGCCCCCTACGCCAGCCGTGGTTGTCCCCAACAAGGTGTTGCCGTCATAAATACTTACTGTGCTCCCCACCTCAGCGGTCCCGTTCAGCGTCGGTCGGCTGTCATTACTGATCTGACCGTTATTCAGGTTGCCGAATACGCCGCCAGCAACGTCATCCACGACGGTAGCCAGGATTGGCGTAGCTGGGGCCGATGTGTCGACTGTCAGCGTAAAACCGCCGGTTGGCTGGCTGGCGTTGCCTGCGGCATCCGTAGCGACAGCGGTAATGGTATGTGTACCGCTTCCCAGCGTGGAGGTGGTGACGCTCCAGGTACCGTTGGCTAACACGGTGGTGGTTCCAAGTACCGTATTATTCTCATACAGGGTGATTGTGGCTCCGGCCTCCGCTGTTCCGCTAAACGTCGGCGTTGGATCGTTGGTGCTTTGTCCATTAGTAATCGCCCCGGTGCCAGGGGGCATATCATCGGTCACCAGGGTAATAACCGGTAGCAAAGGCGCGGTGGTATCCACCACGAACGTGAAGCTGTCCGATGCCGGACTCGCATTACCCGCCGCATCGATGGCTGTTACGGTGATAACATGGTTTCCCGTGGCCATTGCAGGCGCTGGTGGTTGTGCAGGCGTATAGCTCCAGTTACCGCTGCTGTCAGCGGTTATCTCCGTTAACAAAGAGCCGTTGTCAAAGATGCGGATTATGGCGTTGGGTTCGCTGGTACCAGTGAATGTCGGGCGAGCATCATCAGTAATTTGTCCATTGTTGAGATTGCCAGTGAGCGGACCTTGATCGTCAAAGACGGTGGTTATGACCGGTGCAACGGGGGGGGTGGTATCAATAGTGAATGAGCGAACATCCGATGCTGGCCCGGTATTACCCGCGGTATCTGTTGCCTTCGCGGTAAGATTCCATGTGCCCGCAGCAAGCGCATTTGTTGGTGTAAAGCTCCAGTTGCCGTTGGCCTGGACAAGGGCGGTGCCCAAGAGAGAAGCGCCGTTATAAATAGAGATCGTCGAGCCTGCTTCACCGGTTCCGGTAATTGTCGGCTTTGTTTCGTTGGTGCTTCCACCATTCGGTACGACGCCTATAACGGGGGCCGTATTATCCGCGATGCTGGTAATGACTGGTGCTACAGGTGGAGTGGCGTCAACAGTCAGCGTAAATCCACCGGACAAGGCGCTGGTGTTGCCGGCTGGATCCGTCGCGCTGAGGGTAAAGGTATGGTTACCATTAGTGAGTGGCGTTTCAGGCGTGAAGCTCCACGCCCCGGTTCCATCAACAATGGCTGTGCCAATCGGTGTTGTTCCGCCATCCAGCCAGATATTAATTGTAGCCCCGATTTCTCCGCGACCGCTGAGCGTCGGGGTCGCGTCGTTGGTGAGCTGACCGCTGACCAGATTGCCGGTTAAACCGGGCTGATCGTCTACCACGGAAGTGAGCGTTGGTACGGCGGGTGGCGTTACATCCACGACGATATTCCATCCAGACGAGGCTGCGCTGGTGTTACCTGCCGGGTCGGTGGCGCTGACGGTCAGAGTGTGGCTGCCTTCCGTTAGCGCGCTGTCAACCGTCCAGGACCAGGTTCCTCCTGAACCCACTACGGTCGTACCAAGGAGTACGCCGTTATCAAAGATATTAATTGTCGCACCGGTTTCGCCCGTACCGTTCAGCACGGGCTGGCGATCGTCGGTTACCTGGCCTGGCAAAACGGAAACATTCGGTAGGTTGTTATCGTCAATCACCGATGTAATTGCCGGGACGTTGGGCGCTTGTGCGTCAATGGTCAGGGTGAAATCGCCCGACATACCCCCGGTATTACCCGCATTATCCGTTGCGCGGGCGGTGAACACATGCTGGCTGTTACTGAGATTACTTCCCGGCGTGAAGCTCCAGCTACCGTTTTGAGCTACGGTAGTGGTGCCGATCGCATTGCCATTATCAAAGATGGTGATAGTGGCACCTGCTTCACCGGTACCGTTGAGCGTAGGACGCGCATCGTTTGTTAGCGCAGTGTTAGCCAGTGAGCCGGTGTAGCCGGGAACGTCATCCGTCGCATTGACAATCACCGGCTGGAGCGGTGCGGTTAAATCTACCGTTATTGCAACGGGGGCGGACAGACCGCCCGTGCCGTTGCTGTTGGTGGCCTGAACGGTAAAACTGTAACTCCCTTCGCCCGGTAGGGTGGGAACCGCAAATGTCCAATTGCCGCTGGTATCAACGATGGCCAGGCCAGCGCTGGTGCCGTTAATAAAGACTTCGACCGTCGACCCCACTTCCGTTGTGCCGCTAAGCGTGGGAGTTGTGTCGTCTGTTCTACCGCCAGCAGTGAGAATATTTCCCTGCACGCTACCGACATCGTCGCCAATCGCGGTAATGAACGGCACATCAGGCAGGCCGCTGTCAGAAGCGGTAAAGGTCGCGTTGGGACTTTCGTTGCCCGCGCGATCAATTGCTTTCGCCGTGAGTTCACCGCCGTTGGTCTGGGCCGGGCTTAAGGTGACGGCGAATTCGCCGGTATTATTTGCGGTTGCGGTACCGATTAGTGTGCCGGAGGCATCGCGAATTTCAACCGTGGCGAAGGGATCCGCCAGACCAGCCACCCGGGTGCCATCCGGTGAGACAGTCTGGATCGTCGGGGCTGGCGGCGGTGTAATATCTACGGTGATATTAATGGCCGGCGTTTGAAGCGTTGTGTTTCCGGCTCCGTCATCTGCAGTGAAGGTCAGCGCGTGAGGAGCTGTATCTTCTGAAAGTGCAGGCGTGGTGAAGGTCCATTTCCCATCAATGACGTTTGCGGTCCCTATAACTGTACCGTTGTCATAAATCGTTATTGTGCTGCCCGCCTCGCCGGTGCCGTTGATGGTTAATGTCTGGTCGTTAGTGAATGAACCATCCGTCAGCGTTCCGGTGACCGGTGCAAAATCATCAAGGATTTCCGTGACCACTGGATCCTGCAGAGGAATGGTATCAACGGTAAAGGTAAAGCTGTTCGATGTTCCGCTGGGGTTACTGGCGGCGTCTTTTGCGCTGGCGGTCAGGGTATAGGTTCCGTCAGGCAGGGCGCTGGTAATGGGGAATTCCCAGTTGCCCAAACTGTCGACGGTGGCCACGCCCAGAACGGTAGCGCCATTGAATACAGTAATAATGCTGCCAGCTTCACCCGTACCATGTATAACCGGCGTATTGTCACCGGTGGTGGCGTTGTTGTTAAAGTTTGAGTCAGGTACGCCGTTATCATCCGTCGCAAATTCAATAGTGGGAGTGGTTGGGGCCGTTGTGTCAATGGTTAGTGTGACGGGATCCGACGGATCGCTGGTATTGCCCGCAATGTCGGTTTCGGTTGTGGTGATGACGTAAGTCGTGTCTGGGTCTAATGGGCTCGGGGTAAAGGTCCAGCTCCCGTTATCACCTACCGTTGTCTGGCCAATTTCACTGCCGTAATTGTAGATAGTGATAGTGTTACCCGGCTCTCCCTTACCGCTGAAGGTGGGCGTGGTGTCATTGGTTGTGCCACCACTGGCAACGTTTCCGACTACGGGTATAACGTTATCGGTGATTAGCGGTACGTCAGGTTTCGCAGGTGGAATGGTATCAATTGTGATGGAGTAGACGCCGGATACCGGGCTGACGTTGCCTGCCGCATCGGTAGCCGTCGCGGTAATGACGTTTAACCCTTCAGATAAATTGGCGGTTGGCTGGTAGGTCCATTTCCCTTGCGCATTGACCAGAACCGTATCTACTTCAGTGCCATTATTATAGAGCGTGATCGTGGCGCCTGGCTCGCCGGTACCGCTCAGAAGCGGGGTTTCCTGATTCGTTGTGCTGCCATTAGCCAGGACCACATTTTCGGTACCCACAACAATGGTTGCTGACAGGATTTGTGGCGCATTTGGCGCATTTGTATCGACCTGTAGCGTGAAACTGGTGGATTTCGGGCCTTCATTACCCGCCGGATCGCTGGCGGTTGCCGTCAGAACATGTGTACCGTCACCCAGTACCACTGGCGGCGTGAATTGCCAGCTTCCATCCGTGCCAACCTTTGTTTCGCCAATCGGCTTGCCATTGTCATAAATGGTGATGGTGTCACCAGCGGTGCCACTACCGGTTAACTGTGGCTGAGAAGAGTTGGTCGGTTGACTGGTATCGATAGGATTTTTATCAGGATCAAGGATCGCAGAAAATCCCGGGGCGAGAGGTGCCGTGCTGTCAATGGTAATGGTGAACCCTGCGGAGAGAGGTGTCGTGTTTCCATTGCTGTTGCTGGCCGTCACCGTAAATTCATATTTATTATCGGGCAACGTTTGCGGCGGGGTGTAGCTCCATGTCCCGCTAGTATCGACGGTAATATCTGCAATCAGTTGCCCGTCACGCATCAGATGAACTATTGAGCCGGGTTCGCCGGTTCCGTTGATGGTTGGCGTGTTATCGTTGGTCAGACCGTTATTGGCGATGGAACCGACAATGCCCGGTTTGTCATCCGTTACATGGGTAATGGCAGGCATTTGCGGTGACTGTGTATCAACAATCAGTTCAAACGCGGTCGCTGGGCTGGCGTTGCCTTTGGTATCAGTAGCGACTGCCGTAAGCTGGTGTTTCCCTTCTCCGAGGTCGGTCTGAGGGGTGAAGTTCCAGCTACCGTCAGGCTGCATTACTGCCACACCTAGAGATGCCCCGTTATCAAATATCTCTACCGTTGAGCCAGCTTCTGCTGTGCCGCTCAGTGTCGGACGGTTGTCGTTGGTTGTTTGTCCACTGGTGAGTGGCCCGGTGTCGTCTGCGACATCATCAAATACCTGCAAAATAATGGGCTTATCTGGGGCGGTAGTATCCGGCGCGACTGCGGTTTGCGCCGGGCTTTCATTTTTAGCGCTGTCAGTGGCGGTGACGCTGACGGTTTCGCCATTCGTCTGCGCAGGTGAAAGCGCTACGCTAAAGTTGCCATCGCTTCCCGTTTTTCCAGTACCGATAGTGCTGCCGTCCGGTGCGGTAATGGTTATTGTACTGCCTGGTTCAGCCGTCCCGGTTACGCTGGTACCATCCTGGCTAATCGTTACGTCTTGCGGGGCGAGCGGAGCGGTAGTATCCCCTGCTAGCACGGTAGACGGTAGACTCTCATTTTGTGCAGCGTCTTTGGCTGTGGCCGTTAACGCTTCGCCATTGGTTTGTGGTGAATTCAGCGGGGCGATAAATTGCCCGCTGCCGTTGGCGACCCCGGTACCCAGTACGTTACCTGCGACGTCTTTGATGATAACCGTAGAACCGGGTTCCGCCTGACCACTAACGGATTCACCGTCGGCAGCGACAGTTAGTCCGGAAGGGGAGGCTGGCGGTGAAATATCCGGTACTTTCAGGCTTTCTACCGGACCTGTATTTGAGGCTTTATCTGTGGCCGAAATGGTCAGCGTTTCACCATTGGTTTTGGCGGGATTGATCGCTATTGAGAATGAGCCGTCGTTACCTGCCTTACCGCTTCCCAAAACATTTCCCTGGCTGTCTTTAATTACCACCGTGCTACCGGCTTCGGTGGAGCCTGTCAGCGTGGTTCCCTGATTAATGACTTCCAAATCTTCCAGCACCGGAGGTTGGGTGTCGATATCAACCGCAAAGCTGATGGACTGTCCGCTGGTGCCGAAGTTATTTGTCGCCGTTGCCGTAAAGAGGTGATCGCCATCAGGAAGTGGCTGAGAGGGCGTAAAACTCCACTTCCCATCGCTGTCAGCAATCACCGGCGGGATTATCGGCATTGGCACGCCATTGTCATTAATTGTGATAACACTCCCCGGTTCAGCAGTGCCGCTGATGGTCGGGCGATTGTCATCTGTAGCATCGCCATTTTTCAGTGCACCGGTCACGCTCCCAATGTCATCTGATACGGTGATGATGATCGGTTGAGAAGGAAATTGAGAGTTTGATGCAGTAAATTGGCCTGCCGGTCCGTTATTACCCACCTCGTCCCGGATACGTGTTTCCAGCGTTTCGCCATGCGTTTTCGCTGGATTCAGCGTAATACTGAATAAGCCATCCTGGCCTACTACAGCTGAACCGAGGAGATTGTTATCGGCATCATAGATGGAGACGGTACTGCCGATTTCCGCATGGCCTGTTACGGTGGTGCCATCCACGGAGACTGTGTCAACCACTGCAGCCGATGGGGGCGTTGTATCAACAATAATTGTTGGGGTTGTGGTTATCCCGCTGACGTTTCCTGCTTTATCCGTCTGTTGAATCGTGAACGTATGTGCGCCATCGTTTAAGGCTGTTGTCGGGGTAAAGCTCCACTGGCCGCTGGCATCAACGACAGTAGTCCCCAGAATGATGTTCCCTTCACGGATGGTGATGGTATTTCCTGCTTCGCCTTTACCGGAGAGGGTTGGTTTTGCTTCATCAGTGTGTGCGTTATTGATGAGTAGACCAGTAATGGTGCCTGTTTTATCCGTTAGGGCTTCAAGTACAGGGGCGTCCGGGGTTTGAGTATCGATGTTGAGCGTGAATTGGGTAGATTCTCCGCTGCTGCCTTTGAGGTTGGTAGCAATGGCTGTAAAGCTGTGTTCGCCATCCGCCAGCGGTGTGGCAACAGCAAAGCTCCATTTTCCATTCGCATCCACCACGGCGGTACCCGTCTCTTTACCATCAACGAAAATATGGATAGTTGAGCCGGGTGTGCCGGTTCCCTGTAGCGTCGGGGTATTGTCATTGGTAAATTGCTTGTTAGCGACAGTCCCGGTTTCCGGAGCATGATCGTCTATAGCAGCAAATACCGGTGTGGCAGGCAGAGGAATATCGGGCGCGTTAACGCTTGCGGCGGGGCTGGTATTACCTGCCGCATCAGTTGCGGTAACGGTCAGGTGTTCTCCGCTGAGTTTTGGGGGATTAAGATCGATCGCAAATTTGCCGTCACTGTCGGCTTTACCCTGACCAACAATGTTACCCTGCGCATCTTTAATGATGACTGTACTGCCTGGTTCTGCCAGCCCGGTCAACGACTTGCCATCAGGGGAGACCTCCAGTGTAGTTGGGGATGTTGGTGGAGAGATATCTCCGCTATTATTACCGTCTGGATCTGTGCCACCGCCAGGATTTGTTCCAACGCCTGGATCCGTACTACCTCCGGGATTACCATTTCCTGAGCCGTTGTCGTTATTGTGATGTCCGCCACCGCCGCCAGAAGAAGAGGCTATAACGGCAATTCCGCCTGCGACCGCGATCCCACCAAGAACCCACGGCCAGACGGCGCCGCCTTCATGGCTTCCCTCGGCAGTCATTAGCGGAGTGAGATCGTCCAGATGCTGGAAATGGAATGCCCCATCAGTATCCTGAACCCACCACAGCGCGCCATTACTGTCTTCCAGAACAAGCTGGTTTTGTGCATCACCTTTTCCGACATAGAAGTTCTTAATGGTGATGGTTTCACCTGAGCGGAGAGTGACAACCAGATCCTGATTCACGCGAGTCAGTTGACTTACCTCCTCACGTGACACCGACAGTTTCACGATAGAAGGCGAACTGAGCGTAACTTCAGAGGATTCAACATTTGTGGAAACGCCAGTTAATTTTGATACAACGGCGAGTAGACGCATATGTTCACTCCTGATGGCATGTCGGGAGTATTAATCCGCAACAGCGCGCTGGGAAAATGAGCAGACAGGGGCCCCGTTCACCATAAAGATGAATTTACACATGTAATTACATTGATTAGGTCATGCAGAGGTTCATTTACTTATCAAATACGTTCGGGCCCTGTTAGCTGAATAGTTCTTTCGTATTAGATGATATAGTCAGAAAGAATGTATTCTGCAACTTATCCATATTAAAAATATATTTAGCTAATTGAAAAGTATACTTTCCGGTGTGTATTTAATGATTTGTTTTTGGTTAACTTGTTGTATTTAAAGATTTTGTATTTTAATCGAAATGAGAGGTGATATAATAAACAACAGTAATAATAGTGTTATTAAATAAGTTTGAATATAGGTGGCATGGTCTTGAAGTTTTATTTTATTAGACTATGGGGCGCTACGGTAATGCCAGGGGAGTTTATTTCATACCTGAACGATTCAGCACAAATAAACCATAAACCTGATGAATGTATTGAGTGGGTTTCAATAACTAAAAAATAAGAACCAGTCTCAGGATCAGAGACTGGTCACAGGAGAATAGCGTTTAGCGACCAGCATTTTTCATAATACGCGCTTTATCTAACTGCCATTCGCGTTCTTTCACATCGGAGCGCTTGTCGTGCTGTTTCTTACCTTTCGCGACGCCAATTTTCACTTTGCACCAGGCATTTTTCCAGTACAGTGAAAGCGCAACAACGGTATAACCGTCACGATTCATTCGACCATACAGGGAGTCGAGCTCACGTTGGTTTAACAACAGCTTGCGGGTACGGGTGGGATCACATACCACATGCGTTGAGGCAACAGCCATTGGCGTGAAGTTGGCGCCAAACAGGAATGCTTCGCCGTCTTTAAGGATGACGTAGCTGTCACCGATGTTAGCTTTACCCGCGCGCAGGGATTTGACTTCCCAACCTTGCAGAGCGAGTCCTGCTTCGAACTCTTCTTCAATAAAGTATTCGTGTCGTGCGCGCTTGTTAAGCGCGATTGTGGCTGAGCCAGGTTTGTGTGCTTTTTTCTTCGTCATAATGCCGCTCAGTATAGGTAATCTGGAATCGAAAAACACCCCATTTCATCCAGCGGGGCGCAAGGCGCTATCTTAGCACGAGTTAGGCTATAGCGTTTTTTTTAGCGGGGGATAAATGGTATTATTTGTGTGATTGATATTGATGGAAATTGTTATGCCTCAGATTAGCCGGACCGCTTTAGTACCTTACAGTGCGGAACAGATGTATCAGCTAGTGAATGATGTTAAATCCTATCCCCAGTTTTTACCGGGATGCACCGGTAGCCGTGTGCTGGAGTCGACTCCGGGACAGATGACCGCAGCGGTGGATGTCTCGAAAGCAGGGATTAGCAAAACGTTCACCACGCGCAATCAATTGACCAGTAACCAGAGCATCCTGATGCATTTGGTCGACGGACCGTTCAAGAAACTCATTGGCGGATGGAAGTTTACGCCACTGAGTCATGAAGCGTGCCGCATTGAATTTCATCTCGATTTTGAGTTTACCAATAAGTTAATCGAGCTGGCATTTGGTCGTATCTTTAAAGAGCTGGCTTCGAACATGGTGCAGGCCTTCACGGTCCGCGCGAAAGAGGTTTACAGTGTCAGCGTCAGCTAAAATTGTCGTTGAAGTGGCGTATGCGCTACCCGAGAAACAGTATCTACAGCGTGTGACGCTGCAACAGGGCGCTACGGTGGAAGAGGCTATCCGCGCTTCCGGGCTGCTGGAATTGCGTACCGATATCGATCTCAGCAAAAATAAAGTGGGCATTTACAGCCGTCCGGTAAAGCTTGCTGATGTTCTCCAGGACGGTGATAGGGTGGAAATTTACCGGCCACTGATTGCCGATCCGAAAGAGCTGCGCAGACAGCGAGCAGAGAAATCCGCTAAAAAATAGCAGACAATAAAAAAGGTGCTCATTGAGCACCTTTTTTTGATCTGTTAATCCTACTTGTTGTCGGTCAAAGCAGGTTTGTTATCAATGTTCGTCAAAATGCCGCTGCTGTTAAAGGTCAGCGTCAGTGTTTGCTGGGTTACGCCTTCATGACCAGGTTGCTGACGGAACACATAAAACCAGGTGTTAGTGCCAAAAGGATCGGACATCATTGGTGTACCCAGAGCATAAGCAACCTGCTGTTGCGTCATACCCGTGCGCACTTTGGCGACATCGGTAGGTGTCAGATAATTTCCCTGGTTGATGTCAGGGCGGTAAACCACTCGCTCCAGAGTGGAACAGCCTGCAGTCAACATCAGTAGTACTGCTGCAGCAGCAGTCAGCGTTTTACAGCGCATAGTGATTTGATTCCTTTTCGGGCCCGAGCAGTACGCGGCTCATATGTAATATGCCGATGATAATAGACCTTTCACCACTTTAAAACCTTTTGCTGTCGGGTCGGTCGGCGATTTTATGTTGAACTCAGACCTTAACAAGGTAAAAAAGTTTATGCCGCCAGCAGTTCTTTTGCATTTGCGAGGGTATTGCGCGTCACTTCGCTACCGCCAAGCAGGCGGGCTAATTCCTGCAGGCGAGCGCGTTTATCAAGCGGCTGCATGTGTGTTTCGGTCATCGCGCCATCTGTTTCTTTGCTGACATAGAAATGTTGATGGCCACAGCCAGCAACCTGCGGCAGGTGAGTAACGCACATTACCTGAGTTGACTCGCCCAACTGACGCAGCATTTTTCCCACTACCGCAGCAGTCGGGCCGCTGATACCGACATCCACTTCATCGAAAATCAGCGCAGGTGTTTCCATTTTGCGTGCGGTAATAACCTGAATAGCCAGTGCAATGCGCGACAGTTCCCCACCGGAAGCGACTTTCGCAATCGGCTGCAACGGCTGGCCTGGGTTAGTGGTCACTTTAAACTCTACGCGATCGGCACCGTCTGCGCTCAAATGATGTTCCTCAAATTTCACATCAATGCAAAAGACACCGTGCGGCATTGAGAGAGTATGCATGCTCTCTGTAATCAGTTGTCCCAGCTCCTGAGCATAATGCTGGCGCTGTTTGTGCAGCATTTTTGCCGTTTCCAGAGCCTGCTGGTGGTGATTGTTCACCGCCAGGGTTAAGGTTTCGAGCGAGTCGGCCTGATCGTCTAACTGCTGTTGTTCATCCAGCAATGACTGATAGAACTGTGGCAGCGCTTCAGGGGCAACATGATGCTTGCGGGCCAATGAGATTTGTTTGGAAATACGCTGTTCAAGTTCGAACAAACGGTTAGGGTCCAAATCCAGACGATCGCAATAGTGGCGCAGCTCGTCGCTGGCTTCGCTGAGTTGGATCGTGGCCTCTTCCAGCATATCCAGGATACCGGAAAGTTTGCCGTCCATGCCTGCCAGTTCAGTGACCAGCTGCTTTGCAGTGTACAGCTGGCTTTGCAGGTTGATGTCTTCGCCATCCGCCAGGATAGCCAGCGCCTGTTGGCTGGTGGTGAGCAATTGCCCGCTGTTAGCCAGACGCTTGTACTCTTCATCAATTTGCTCAAATTCACCCGGCTGCGGGTTGAATTCGTTCAGTTCTTTTAACTGGTATTGCAACAGTTCCGCCCGGGCTGCTCGTTCCTGACTCTGTTGTTGATGATGCGCCAGGTCACGGCAGCTTTGGTGCCACAGCTGGTAGCGCGCAGCCATTTCCTGAGTCAGGGACGCTTCATTGGCGTAACCATCCAGCAGAGACTTTTGGTGTTCTGATTTTGTCAGGAGCTGATGCGCATGCTGACCGTGGATTTGAATAAGCAACTGGCCCAGCTCGCGCAGCTGTGACAACGGTACGGCAGTGCCGTTAATGAAGCCGCGTGAACGTCCATCGCTGCTGATAACACGACGCAGCAAACATTCACGGCCTTCCTCAAGCTGGTTTTCTTCCAGCCAGCGCAGAGCCGCGGGGGTGTCTTTTAAGGCGAATCGCGCGCAGAGGTCGGCTCGCGTGGCGCCTGCACGTACCATGTCGGCATCTGCGCGTCCGCCCAGGCACAAACCGAGAGCATCAATGGCAATGGACTTACCCGCACCGGTTTCACCGGTAATAACGGTCATTCCGTTCTGGAAATCGATCTCAAGTTCACGAACGATAGCAAAATTGCTGATGGTCAGTTGTGCCAACATAACTGTTTTCCTGTATGAAAAACCATAACTGTAATTACATACAGTATAAACTGGTTTTTTATACAGTAAAGGGGTTGGCGTTAAATTAGAATAATTTTTTTGACCAGCCTAGTTTAGTGCTTAATGTGTTGAAATAGCTGTAATCTTTTGGGTGTATCAGGTTCAGATGATAATCACAGCGGCGAATTAATACGTCTTCACCTTCCTGTATAGGCAGGGCGATCTGGCTGTCGCAACTGATTTCCAGATCGTTTCGGCGATGAGAGAAGCGCAGGCGAATGGTGCTGCTACTGTTGATCACCAGTGGTCGTGCGGAAAGCGTATGCGGGAACATCGGGACCAGCGTAATAGCATCCAGTGAAGGCGTCAGGATCGGACCTCCGGCAGAGAGCGAGTAGGCGGTAGAGCCGGTCGGTGTGGAAATAATCAAGCCGTCCGAACGCTGGGAGAAGGCAAAAATTTCATCGATATAGACTTCAAATTCAATCATGTGCGCCACTTTTCCGGGGTGCAACACAACTTCATTGATCGCAGTGCTAATGCGCTTCTGGCAATCCTGTTGGCACACCTGGGCTTCAAGTAAAAAGCGCTTTTCGCTGATGTAGTGGCCTTCCAGCACGTCAGCTAACTGTTGGTGGGCATTGTCTGGGTCAAGGTCGGTCAGAAAACCGAGATTACCGCGGTTAATGCCAATAACCTTGATATCATAACGTGCCAGGGTGCGTGCGGCGCCCAGCATATTGCCGTCGCCGCCGACTACCACGGCGAGGTCTGCCTGCTGGCCAATCTCTGCGAGCGTACCGGTTTTCACATTTTTCAGCTGCAGCTCGTGGGCGATTTGTTGCTCAACGATAACCTCATAACCTTTGGCGCACAGCCAACGGTAGAGCATTTCATGTGTGGTCAGTGCAGTGGGGTGACGTGGATGCCCCACAATGCCAATACACTTGAAATGTTTGTTCATTTTCTCGAGGTCCTTGTAACGAAGATTAGTGACAATGTGAGTACTTCCCTTGAATCCCTGAATCTGATCCCCATAATAAGCCAAGTTAGCGAGATGAATGCGAAAAAAACGCGGAGAAATTCATGAGTAGTAAAGAACAGAAAACGCCTGAGGGGCAAGCCCCGGAAGAAATTATCATGGATCAGCACGAAGAAGTTGAGGCGGTTGAACCAGACGCTTCTGCTGAGCAGGTGGATCCGCGCGATGAAAAAATTGCGAATCTGGAAGCTCAGCTTGCTGAAGCCGAAACGCGCGAGCGCGACAGCGTGTTGCGTATCAAAGCGGAAATGGAAAACCTGCGTCGTCGTACCGAACTGGACGTAGAAAAAGCGCATAAGTTTGCACTGGAAAAATTCGTCAACGAACTGCTGCCGGTGCTGGATAGCCTGGACCGTGCGCTGGAAGTTGCGGACAAAGGCAATGACGCTATGGCGGCTATGGTCGAAGGTATTGAGCTGACCCGTAAGTCAATGCTGGATGTCGTGGCGAAGTTTGGCGTACAGGTGGTTGCAGATATCGACGTGCCGATGGACCCGAACGTGCACCAGGCGATTGCAATGGTAGAGTCTGACGACGTTGCTGCCGGTAATGTGCTGATGGTTATGCAGAAAGGCTATACCCTGAACGGACGTACCATCCGTGCGGCGATGGTCTCTGTGGCGAAAGCCAAAGGCTAATCAGCCTCAGACCGGGTAATGCTGATGCGCTACCCGGTCTGGATTACTCTCACTGGTCCGATACGCTTTCCCGCAGCGGTTTGACGGGCAACACCTGCACCTGTTTAATCATATTATCCTGCACGTCGAGAATATCGATATCGTACTGCCCAATACGCACACGTGTGCCAGCAACCGGGATCTCTTCCAGCGCTTCAAGAATAATACCGTTCACGGTACGAGCGTCATCTTCCGGCAGGTGCCAGTTAAACGCCTTATTGATTTCACGAACGTTGGCGCTACCGTCAATGATCACCGAACCGTCATTCTGCGGCGTGACTTCTTCGGCAAGCGTCGGTGACATTGAGGTCGTGAAGTCACCAACAATCTCTTCCAGAATATCCTCGACCGTAACCAGTCCTTGAATATCGCCATATTCATTAACGACCAGGCCCACTTTCTTCTTATTGCGCTGAAATTTAATGAGCTGGGTGCTGAGTGGTGTGCCTTCCGGAACGTAATAAATTTCGTCGGCGGCGCGTAACATGGTCTCTTTGGTGAACTCTTTTTTCTCGGCCATCAATCGCCAGGCTTCACGTACGCGCAGCATACTGATGGCATCGTCGAGCGAGTCGCGATACAGCACAATACGACCGTGCGGGGAGTGCGAAAGCTGACGCACGATTGATTTCCAGTCATCGTTAATATCAATGCCGATGATTTCATTACGCGGGATCATGATGTCATCGACGCTGACTTTTTCCAGATCCAGCACTGACAGCAGCATATCCTGGTTACGGCGTGAGATTTGCGAGCGCGATTCATTCACCAGCGTTCGCAGTTCATCTTTACTCAGCGAACCGCTCACTACGATATCCGTTTTGATGCCCATCATGCGCATCAGAAGCCGCGTAATGGTGTTGAGTAGCCATACTAACGGCATCATCAGAATCTGCAGCGGAGCCAGCAGGACGCTGCTCGGATAGGCAACTTTTTCCGGATATAGCGCGGCAATCGTCTTTGGCAGCACTTCGGCAAAAACCAGCACCACAAACGTCAGTACCCCGGTGGCAATGGCGACGCCAGCATCGCCATACAGGCGCATACCGACAATGGTGCCGAGTGCGGAGGCCAGAATATTCACCAGATTATTACCGATGAGCACCAGGCTTATCAGGCGATCCGGCTTGCGAAGTAACTTTTCAACGCGTTTTGCCTGGCGATTTCCCTGTTTGGCCCGATGGCGTAGGCGGTAGCGATTCAGGGTCATCATTCCGGTTTCAGAACCGGAAAAATAGGCGGAAATGACCACCATGATGAGGAGCGTG
The DNA here is from genome assembly GCF_043945515.1 of Citrobacter freundii complex sp. 2024EL-00216. Lineage (NCBI taxonomy): Bacteria > Pseudomonadati > Pseudomonadota > Gammaproteobacteria > Enterobacterales > Enterobacteriaceae > Citrobacter > Citrobacter freundii complex sp. 2024EL-00216. The sequence continues at coordinate 55,292 of NZ_JBIMRA010000018.1, forward strand.
ATAATGAGCGTGGTGGTGGAGATGTGTTCCACGTAGGGTTCCTTAAAGATTTAACTCACGAACTGCTGCAGGATACGGCTGCCGAAATAGGCCAGCGTCAGAATGCCAGCGCCTGCGACGTTAAACCATACGACGCGACGTCCGCGCCAACCTTCATGGTAATGTCCCCACAACAGAACGATATAGACAAACCATGCCACGATAGAGAGAACGGCTTTATCAATGTTCTCGGTACTGAACAGGTTATGCATGTAAAACAGGCCAGTGCACAGGGTGAGCGTCAGCAGAACCACGCCAATTTGGGTGATATGAAACATTTTCCGCTCAATACTCATCAGTGGCGGCATCTCATTGCTGAAGGCCAGTTTCTTGTTTTTCAGCTGGTAGTCAATCCACGCAAGTTGTAGCGCATAGAGTGCGGCGATAATCAGCGTGGCGTAAGCGAAAAGCGAAAGCCCGATATGGATCATCATGCCTGGCGTAGCTTCGAGATGGGTGATGAACTCGTTAGGCATAAATGTGGCGAAGGCCAGGTTTATCAGCGCAAAGGCGTAGACAATGGGCAGCAATAGCCAGCCACGATTGCGGGACGCGACGATGGTCATTACCGTACAGATCATCAGGCTTACCAGCGAGCCGACGTTCAACAGACTCAGGTTTTGTCCGCTTTCACCGCCGGGTAGGATACGCGCTTCCAGGGCGATAGCATGGCTTACCAGCGCAACGACCGCAGAGAGAATAGCCATACGCCGCCAGCCGCTGTTTTTTTGCAGCAGAGCGGGAATAATCAGCGCGAGGCTGACTGAGTAGGCGACAAGGGCGAGCAGAGCAAAAACGGGCATATAGGTGTCGACAGTTGGCCAGTGATAAAGAAAAGCAGTATAGCGTTACGTGACCGCTGCTCCAACCGTTGCATAACAACAAAGGCGGCTTCATGTTATACTGCGACAAATTTCTGTTGATGTGTCGCTGTCGCGACCGACCGTTTCCACCCCAGGCGAGAGACAATGTTTGATAATTTAACCGATCGTTTGTCGCGCACGCTGCGCAATATCAGTGGCCGTGGACGCCTTACTGAAGACAACGTTAAAGAGACGCTGCGCGAAGTGCGCATGGCGCTGCTGGAGGCTGACGTAGCGCTGCCGGTAGTGCGTGAGTTTATCAATCGCGTAAAAGAGAAAGCGGTTGGTCATGAAGTTAACAAAAGCCTGACGCCGGGTCAGGAGTTCGTCAAGATTGTCCGTAACGAACTGGTTGCGGCAATGGGCGAAGAAAACCAGACCCTGAATCTGGCTGCACAGCCGCCAGCCGTGGTGCTGATGGCGGGCCTGCAGGGTGCGGGTAAAACGACCAGCGTCGGTAAGCTGGGTAAATTCCTGCGCGAGAAGCACAAGAAGAAAGTGCTGGTGGTCTCTGCGGACGTTTATCGCCCGGCGGCGATCAAACAGCTGGAAACGCTGGCCGAGCAGGTCGGTGTTGACTTCTTCCCGTCGGATGTCGGCCAGAAGCCGGTCGATATCGTTAACGCCGCGCTGAAAGAAGCCAAACTCAAATTCTACGACGTGCTGCTGGTGGATACCGCCGGTCGTCTGCACGTTGACGAAGCGATGATGGACGAAATCAAACAGGTCCACGCTTCTATCAAGCCGGTAGAAACGCTGTTTGTGGTCGACGCCATGACCGGTCAGGATGCCGCGAATACCGCAAAAGCCTTTAACGAAGCGCTGCCGTTAACCGGCGTAGTGCTGACAAAAGTTGATGGTGATGCCCGTGGCGGTGCGGCGCTCTCTATTCGTCATATTACCGGTAAGCCGATTAAATTCCTCGGCGTCGGCGAGAAAACCGAAGCACTGGAGCCGTTCCATCCGGACAGGATTGCTTCGCGCATTCTCGGCATGGGCGACGTGCTGTCGCTGATCGAAGATATCGAAAGCAAGGTTGACCGCGCACAGGCAGAAAAATTAGCCAGCAAGCTGAAAAAAGGCGATGGCTTCGATCTCAACGATTTCCTTGAACAGCTTAACCAGATGAAAAACATGGGCGGTATGGCAAGCCTGATGGGCAAGCTGCCGGGCATGGGTCAGATCCCTGACAATGTGAAATCGCAGATGGACGATAAAGTGCTGGTGCGTATGGAAGCCATCATCAACTCGATGACGATGAAAGAACGCGCTAAGCCGGAAATTATCAAAGGTTCCCGTAAACGCCGTATCGCTGCCGGTTGCGGTATGCAGGTGCAGGACGTAAACCGCCTTCTGAAACAGTTCGACGACATGCAGCGCATGATGAAGAAAATGAAGAAGGGCGGAATGGCGAAGATGATGCGTGGTATGAAGGGGATGATGCCCCCAGGATTCCCAGGCCGCTAATCGGCCTGGCTTGTTTGCCATTTCGGCACCGGGGTGTGCTCGCCATCCTCACGTACTGCGTGTACGCTCCGGTGGCTGCGCGCACGCCGGCACTGAACTGACGGCACCGCCAACGGCCTTTTATAGCAGAGTTATCAACTGCTGATTGCATTTTCCCCAGAAATCAGTAAAATTTTCGGGCTTTTAATATGACACCCGGGCTCCGTTCCTCGATGGGGCCTGGGTGTTTTATTCACACAAGAGGATGTTATGGTTACTATTCGTTTAGCTCGTCACGGCGCTAAAAAGCGTCCGTTCTACCAGGTTGTTGTTACCGACAGCCGTAATGCACGCAACGGTCGCTTCATCGAGCGCGTTGGCTTCTTTAACCCAATCGCTAGCGAAAAAGAAGAAGGCACTCGCCTGGATCTGGATCGCATCGCTCACTGGGTTGGCCAGGGCGCGACTATTTCTGATCGCGTAGCTACGCTGATCAAAGCAGCAAACAAAGCAGCTTAATCTGTCACGGTGGTCATGATGAGCAAGCAACTCGCCGCACAGGCTCCTGTGGAACCCATCGTTTTGGGGAAAATGGGGTCTTCTTACGGTATCCGTGGTTGGCTCAGAGTGTTTTCTTCCACTGAAGACGCCGAAAGCATTTTTGACTATCAGCCCTGGTTTATCCAGAAGGCGGGTCAGTGGCAGCAAGTACAGCTGGAAAGCTGGAAGCACCACAATCAGGATCTGATCATCAAGCTGAAAGGCGTTGACGATCGTGATTCAGCGAATCTACTGACTAATTGCGAAATTGTCGTGGATTCCTCGCAGTTGCCAGCGCTGGAAGATGGTTCCTACTACTGGAAAGACCTTATGGGCTGCCAGGTAGTGACTACTGAAGGCTACGATCTCGGTAAAGTCGTCGATATGATGGAAACCGGTTCGAATGACGTCATCGTCATCAAGGCAAACCTGAAAGATGCGTTTGGTATCAAGGAACGTCTTGTGCCGTTCCTCGATGGGCAGGTTATCAAGAAAGTCGATCTCGCTACTCGTACTATCGAAGTAGATTGGGATCCTGGTTTTTAAACCACCGGATAAACGGTAAAAGTCGGCGTTATGGGGATTGGCTTGTGTTTATAGGTATCGTTAGCCTGTTTCCAGAAATGTTCCGCGCAATTACCGATTACGGGGTAACTGGCCGGGCAGTAAAAAATGGCCTGCTGAACATCCAGAGTTGGAGTCCTCGTGACTTTACTCATGACCGGCACCGTACCGTGGACGATCGTCCTTACGGCGGCGGACCGGGGATGTTAATGATGGTGCAACCTTTACGGGACGCCATTCATGCAGCAAAAGCTGCGGCTGGTGAAGGCGCAAAGGTGATTTATCTGTCACCTCAGGGACGCAAGCTTGATCAAGCGGGCGTTAGCGAACTGGCCACGAATCAAAAGCTGATTCTGGTATGTGGTCGCTATGAAGGAATAGATGAGCGCGTGATTCAAACCGAAATTGACGAAGAATGGTCAATCGGCGATTACGTACTCAGCGGTGGTGAGTTACCAGCAATGACGCTGATCGACTCCGTTTCCCGGTTTATTCCGGGAGTTCTGGGTCATGAAGCTTCGGCAATCGAAGATTCTTTTGCTGATGGGTTGCTGGATTGCCCGCACTATACCCGACCTGAAGTGTTAGAGCAGATGGAAGTACCGGCGGTGTTACTGTCGGGGAACCACGCTGAGATACGTCGCTGGCGTTTGAAGCAGTCGCTGGGCCGGACCTGGCTTAGAAGACCTGAACTTCTGGAAAACCTGGCTCTGACTGAAGAGCAAGCAAGGTTGCTGGCGGAGTTCAAAAAGGAACACGCACAACAGCAACATAAACATGATGGGCAGGCGTAAGCCCCCAATATCAGTTTACCCAGGATAAGAGATTAAATTATGAGCAACATTATTAAGCAACTTGAACAAGAACAGATGAAGCAGGACGTACCTTCCTTCCGTCCGGGTGATACCGTGGAAGTGAAAGTATGGGTTGTTGAAGGTTCCAAAAAACGTCTGCAGGCATTCGAGGGCGTGGTTATCGCTATTCGTAACCGCGGTCTGCACTCTGCATTCACTGTTCGTAAAATTTCCAACGGCGAAGGCGTTGAGCGTGTCTTCCAGACTCACTCTCCGGTAGTTGACAGCATTGCTGTTAAACGTCGTGGTGCTGTTCGTAAAGCTAAACTGTACTACCTGCGTGAGCGCACTGGTAAGTCTGCTCGTATCAAAGAGCGTCTTAACTAAGATTCGCGCAAGCGACATCCTGTTAGAAAAGGGCTGGCCGAAAGGCTGGCCCTTTTTTTATTGATGCTGCCCATAATATGTCGAAATATTGTGGGGTGTGGTTAATAAATAAATTATCCGATATTTTGGCGGGAACTGAAGTTCAGAAAGCATTGTTTATTGTTGTTACGGTTGTAATGGTGGATGCAGTGCGGTTGATTACATGTTGATGGTGATTATAATAAAAATAATTATATTGATATGGTTGCATCGCCTTGTTTTTACGACATATTAGAAACGGATCACAAACGGTAAACATTGTTTTGATAGTATGTGGTCTGTAATTTCGAAACCCAATGCATCTATTTTTACCAAGATTATTGTTTGGGTGATTATGCTGGGTTTGGTCCTATAACTGGCTAGTGCTCGATAAGGATTTTAGTACCTAACTGGTGCTAAAGCGTGCGAGAAATGTCAGGCTGCAACAATAAAAATCATGAGTAATATTTGATGTTCTCTATTTAAAGGATACTACTAATGAAAGTATGTTTTTCTTTTCTAATAATAATACTGCTCTCAATTTCATCTTCTACTGTATCTGCAAAAACTACCCATGTTCTAAATCTAAAGGTGGAGTATCGCATTGCACCGCTGACGGAAAATTTGTCTGTAATGATGGTAGTATTAGTCGCTCTAAGAAAAAGTGTTCTTAAAGTATCGTCTCGTGAGGCGTACTAGATGGGGTGAAGCCAAACGTCTGATTCGTTCAAAGCTTTTACCCTACAAGCTGATCTTAACGAAAACTAAGTGTAAGAAGAATCGCACGGTGCCGATCCCCCGGTGGTTATATGATGAGCTCTCACCTTTGCAAGGAAGGCTGTTTCCCCCCTTGCTATCAGGAATTTAAAAAAATGCTGGCGCTTACTAAAATTGAATTCGCTGAGGGGCAAAAGACTCACGTTCTCCGGCACACATTTGCCAGCCATTTTATGAAGAATGGTGGAAACATTCTCGTTCTTCAACGAATTCTTGGACATGCTAACACTCGTGAAACAATGCGTTATGCGCATTTTGCGCCCGACCATTTAGATGAAGCGGTTACATTGAATCCACTTGGAAATATTAATGGAATGTTATAATGTCAAAAAGTTACTATCACTTAAATGTGAAGAAGGATCCGAACATCCATTGGGGTTGTGGCGATATCATTCGGTTTACTGGCAATAATAATTTTTATAAAAATATACTCGATCTCAGCGTTTACTGCCTGAGTGGTAATGATTCTGTACCCATTGATTATGTTCTTTCTCTTTCAGACGCTTATAAGAAACCAAAGGAGTTAGCGGCGCAACAGAGAGTGGCCGCACTCAGCCACCTACATCGAGAGATGGTTTTTGAAAAAGTACGTTCTTCAATGTTCCCTGAGCGTCCCTCCCGACAGACCTGTACATACCTGCTACCAGAAAAAGAAGACTTGTCTCTATGGATGAACAACCTTAACGAAACTCACAGCCCATGGTCTCTTTTGCGTGTTGAGCCGTTGTCAGATGCTATTGTCTTTGAAACTCGTGAAGGCCCGCTCCATAACCTACGCCCGACATATAATGATGATCAGATGATTTCTAAGGCAGCCGAATATTGGTCAGGGGCCTCTAATGGCAGAAGAGAGATTCTTGTAAACGGCGGAGTGAGAGTTTTAGAAATTGTGTCCATATAATGCCCATTCGACATGTCCATGACATCCCTTTACTGCACTAGAGATAAGATTAACTTGCTGTTTAATATAAAAATTACATATTAATCAATAGGGTTTAATAAAAGCATCTTAACTAAATTCGCGCAAGCGACATCCTGTTAGAAAAGGGCTGGCCGAAAGGCTGGCCCTTTTTTTATCCCGACGTTTACTCTTTTGTTCTTTATGGCAATGGAAGGACTGCGCGGTGCGCAGCCAGTTGGGGGACGATTATGGTGTCGTGATCACGACCGCCACGCGGCGGTTTTCAGCGCGACCTTTTGATGTCTGGTTGCTGGCAATGGGATATTTCTTCCCGAGTCCCTGAGTAGTCAGGTTGGTGCGGGGAATATTAGCGCCCTGCGCCCAGGCATCGGCAACGACATTAGCGCGTTTGAGTGACAGAGCTTCGTTATAGCTGTCTTCACCGTAGTTATCAGTATGACCATCCAGGCGAACATGATTTAGCCCGGTAGCTGCCAGTTTGGATGCCATTTCCTTGATCTGTTTTTCACTTTCAGGACGGAGTTTATAGTCATTTTTGTCAAACAGGATGGTGTCAGACAGGCCGAGAGACCAGTCTCCTGATGCTTCAGTAAATCCGTATGATTTCATGGCTGCAATTTGCTCTGGGGTAAATTTTCCCTGAGGTGCCTGACAGCCAGCCAGAATCAGTAAAAGCAGAAGAAACGGGGATAATAAACGTTTTAGCATGTGTGTAATTCCTTATTTTTTAATAATGCGTTCAGAACGCAAATGTTTAGCCTGATACATATTTTGATCGGCAAGTTCTTGTAATTTTTCGGCAGAGGCATGTTCCCACGTCAGCGCAAACCCAATGCTGAGCGTCATGCTTGCCAGATGACCATTATGCAGGTCAAAAGGTCGGTTAAACTCTTGTGACAGTGCCGCGCAGATCCGCTGAACCTCATATTCAGAATGAACGCTGTACAGCACCATGGCGAACTCATCGCCGCCAAGTCTGTATGGGTAATGGCGACTCCCCCCAAACTCGGATAACCTTTTTGCGACTTCAATCAGGACCCGATCCCCCGCTGCGTGGCCCCAGGTATCATTAATAAATTTAAAATTGTCGCCATCAAGGAATAACAATGCCGAGCTGCTGTGGGCGGCATCATCATTCATTAGGGCATTTATGCTGCTGCGAAATGCGGCGCGATTTGCCAGACCCGTCAGAGGATCATGTAGTGCAGTACGCAAAAGCTGAGCGTTTTTTGCCTGCAGTTTAAGTTGCCACTCCTCCATCTCGTCCAGCAGACTATTAAAGTCCAGGGCAAAGAGATGAAACTCTTCAATGCGTTCCTCTGATACGCGCCGTGAAAAGTTACGGTTGGTACGAACATCATGTACCACCTCGGTAATGTTTTGCAGTGCATCCACAACGCCATTGTGTAAATAGCGAGTGAGCATTAATGCAATACCGGATGCCAACAGAATGCACCCGGTAAGGACGGCCAGCGACAAATAGATGAAATGACTAATAACGCTATCGCGCGCAGTCAATCGTACTTCGCCGATGACGTTGCCATTGTGCAAAATCGGCTGAGTGACCGGTTGTGGGAACAGCCAGTGGCTGATCATCCCGCTAATCTTTTCAGTGGTATCCTGCGCGTTATAGCGCCAGGTGGCGATCACCTTCTGGTTTTTATTACGAACTTCTGCAACGGAAAATTGCCCCTGCTGACCCAGTGCCGCCAGCGTTTCAGTTGCTGCAACACTATCAGAAAAGACTAATGCAGCTTCGAGCGTACGGGTCATGGTAGCGGCAGTCAGATCCAGATTCTTTTGCGCATACTGTCTTAATGCCAGCACGGAAGAAATGCTGAGCAGCAGCCAGATCAGCATCATGGTTACCAGAACGCTGATTATGCTGATACGCCGTAATGTTCGCTTAAACGTCGGGCGTGCTATGGGAGAATGGCCCTTATCCATGCTTATTATTCCGTGCAAGCATCAATACGTCTGGACTGACCCTTACGCCGCTGCGTGATAGGGAATCCATATTTACGGAAAATCTCACATCTTCGTCTTTAATTATGAGGCAAAAGGCGCTGCCAATAACGCATTCGGGGTTCTGTTCAGCAATTAATAACAATGCCTTAGTCGGATATTTATTCTTTAATTCCACCTGATAAGTAGGGGATTCTTTTCCAAAATAAAAACCGTCACACTGCGAAACTAATATTTCTTGTTCCGTACGGATGATGACGGGAAGATAGGGTAATGCGCCTGCACTGGTATCTTTCAGGACACTGGAAAAACGCGATGAAGAGAAAATACACAGTTTTGGGGGCCCGGAAAGTGCAGGCCAGCGTGTATAACTGACGATGCCGGAAACCATAGCGCGTACCGATTTTGCTTCTTCCGTAACGCTTTGGGCATACAGCGGTAATCCGGTCAGGAGCAGTGCCAGTAGAAGTATGAGTCGGTAAGAATAGCTCATGAATAGTTACCTACCAGCGTTTGCTGTAAAACGTCGAAATACATTCAAGATTGTTTGCAACAAAATAACATTATTTTCCTAAGCCGTCATTATTCCTGGAATAATGCTATTGGTGATTTAAGTTAAATCTTAATGGTTTATAAAATATAAACCATTGTTTAATTTAACCTTATCGAGGCAGCACCCTCGTTTGCCCCTTGCTGCCAGGCGCTGTGTAACTGGTCAACATTTTCGACAGTATCGCAACTGGGCGGAAAAGTTTTCCCGGTCAGGCCTCTGGCATAAACAAAATCCTGCTGGCAGGTTTTACGTTGCCCCTCGGCGTAACCCTTAAGGTATTCCGTACGATCGACGTCGGGGTCATTGTAGTTGTCGGCAAGCGTTTCATTATCTTTAACGGCATAACCCGAAATGGCATCTTGTATCCCGGCGTCGTACCAGTCGGTACCAGTCCAGGTAGGGGCATGGGTGTAGGGGTCTATCTGACATCCGCTAAGAAGTAATAGAAACAAGATGCTGATGAGTTGCTTCATTGCCTGTGCTCCTTCGTTTTTTTAAGCATAGTGGATCTGAAAACTCGGTGGTGTAAATTTAAATGTACATTCATAAGGGCTGTTTTTTTTGCCTTAAAATAACACTATGTAAATTAAAATTTACGGATTGTGGATTGAAATCTTTACCCGTTGTGATATCGTTATTTCCTCCTCGCTGAGGATCAACTATCGCAAACGAGCTAAACAGGATCACCATCATGCAAAAAGACGCGCTGAACAACGTACATATTACCGACGAACAGGTTCTGATGACTCCGGAGCAGCTGAAAGCTGAATTTCCGCTGAGCCAGGAGCAAGAGGCGCAAATCGCCCAGTCGCGTAAAACCATCTCTGATATTATCTCCGGTCGCGATCCGCGCCTGCTGGTCGTATGTGGCCCATGCTCCATTCACGATCCTGAAATGGCGATTGAGTATGCTCGTCGATTTAAAGCCCTTGCCGCAGAGGTCAGCGATAGCCTCTACCTGGTGATGCGCGTCTATTTTGAAAAACCCCGTACCACTGTCGGCTGGAAAGGGTTAATTAACGATCCTCATATGGATGGCTCTTTTGATGTTGAAGCAGGTCTGAAAATTGCGCGTCAGCTGCTGCTTGAACTGGTAAATATGGGACTGCCGCTGGCAACTGAAGCGCTGGATCCAAATAGCCCGCAATACCTGGGCGATCTGTTTAGCTGGTCCGCAATCGGTGCCCGTACTACGGAATCGCAGACTCACCGTGAAATGGCTTCCGGTCTTTCGATGCCGGTTGGCTTTAAGAATGGTACCGACGGTAGCCTGGCGACCGCCATTAACGCCATGCGTGCGGCTGCGCAGTCGCACCGCTTTGTCGGTATTAACCAAGCCGGGCAGGTTGCACTGCTGCAAACACAGGGGAATCCGGACGGTCACGTGATCTTGCGCGGAGGTAAAGCGCCGAACTACAGCCCGGCAGATGTCGCCCAGTGCGAAAAAGAGATGGAGCAGGCGGGACTACGACCTTCTCTGATGGTAGATTGCAGTCATGGTAATTCCAATAAAGATTACCGCCGTCAGCCTGCCGTGGCTGAATCCGTGATTGCACAAATCAAAGATGGCAATCGCTCGATCATTGGCTTGATGATTGAAAGTAATATTCACGAAGGCAACCAGTCTTCCGAACAGCCGCGCAGCGAAATGAAATACGGCGTATCCGTAACTGACGCCTGCATTAGCTGGGAAATGACGGATGCGCTGCTGCGTGAAATTAGCCAGGATTTAAACGGCCAGCTGTCGGCGCGTGTAGCATAAGAGGTTGGTTATGGTTGCTGAATTGACCGCATTACGCGATCAAATTGATGAAGTCGACAAGGCACTGCTGGATTTACTGGCACGCCGCCTGGAGCTGGTTGCCGAAGTTGGTGAAGTAAAAAGCCGCTTTGGGCTGCCGATCTACGTGCCGGAACGGGAAGCCTCTATGCTGGCCTCTCGTCGCGCGGAAGCGGAAGCCCTTGGCGTGCCGCCGGACCTGATTGAAGATGTGCTACGCCGCGTTATGCGTGAGTCCTACTCCAGTGAGAACGACAAAGGGTTTAAAACGCTTTGTCCTTCTCTGCGGCCGGTGGTGATTGTCGGCGGCGGCGGTCAGATGGGGCGTCTGTTCGAAAAAATGCTCACCCTGTCAGGTTACCAGGTGCGGATCCTGGAACAGCAGGACTGGGATCGCGCGCCGGAGATCGTCTCTGATGCCGGCATGGTGATCGTCAGCGTGCCGATCCACGTCACCGAGCAGGTGATCGCCAAACTACCTCGTCTGCCGTCTGACTGCATCCTGGTGGATCTGGCTTCGGTGAAAAATGGTCCTTTACAGGCGATGCTGGCTGCACATGATGGCCCGGTGGTGGGGTTACACCCAATGTTTGGTCCGGACAGCGGCAGTCTGGCCAAGCAGGTCGTCGTTTGGTGTGACGGACGTCAGCCGGAAGCTTATCAGTGGTTTCTGGAACAGATTCAGGTATGGGGTGCGCGACTGCATCGGATCAGCGCCGTTGAACATGACCAGAACATGGCGTTTATTCAGGCACTGCGTCACTTTGCGACCTTTGCTTACGGTCTGCATTTAGCGGAAGAGAACGTTCAACTGGAGCAGCTGCTGGCGCTCTCTTCGCCGATTTACCGGCTTGAGCTGGCGATGGTTGGCCGTCTGTTTGCCCAGGATCCGCAGCTCTATGCCGATATTATTATGTCGTCTGAGAGCAACCTTGCGCTGATTAAACGCTACTACCAACGTTTTGGCGAGGCGATCGGTTTACTGGAGCAGGGCGATAAGCAAGCGTTTATCGACAGTTTCCGTAAGGTGGAGCATTGGTTTGGCGATTATGCGAAACGCTTCCAGAGTGAAAGCCGTACTTTGTTACGCCAGGCGAATGATAGCCGTCCTTAATTAAGATGCCGGATGGCGGCTTCGCCTTATCCGGCCTTCAAAAATCGTATGAATCGTAGGCCGGATAAGCGTAGCGCCATCCGGCATTGTCAAACGTTAGCTCGGATCGACTGGCACCACGTTCTCACTTGGATAGCATCCCAGTACTTTCATCGAACGCGTAATCTCACCCAGCTCTTTCAATGCTTTTTGCATCTGGGGCGACTCTAGGTTGGCCTGGATATCAAGATAAAACATCTCTTCCCACGGATTGCCGTGAATCGGGCGTGACTCCAGTTTAGTCATAATCAGATTATGGTTACGCAGTACCAGCAGCGCCTCAACCAGCGCACCGGCTTGTTGTCCTGTTGCCATCAACAGGGTTGTTTTTGCCGGAACCTGATCGGAAACATTGATTGCTTTGCGTGCCAGCACCACGAAGCGGGTGATGTTTTGCGACTGGTTAGCCTCAATATGCTCGAGAACCTGCAATCCATACAGTACGCCTCCGGCTTCGCTCCCCAGGGCCGCCACGCGCGGTGAGTTAGCCTGCGCAACTTTTTCCATCGCCGCAGAGGTGCTTTCAGTGTACTCAATCTTCCAGTGCGGGTAGCGATTCAGGAATTTGCTGCACTGCTGGAACGGCTGCGGATGGCTATATACCGTTTCAATAGTCTCAAGATCCGTCGTGCCAGACACCAGTACACAGTGGTCTATCGTAATGGTCATCTCGCCAACGATAGACAGGCTGGTGTGCTGCAGCAGGTCGTAAACGTCGTTAATCCCACCGGAGCTGGTGTTTTCAATCGGTACCACAGCATAGTCAGCCTGTCCGGTTTCGACCTGATTAAAGATATCGGCAAATTTTGCGCAGCCGCTTTCAATAAATTGTTCAAAATGGCGAGCGGCGTACTGACGTGCGGCGAGATGGGAATATGACCCTTTTGGCCCAAGGAAGGCCACGCGCGCGGAGTGTGGGTTAATTTTGTTCAGATGCTGCTGCAGCAGAGCCTGTTGAGTCAGGACGGAATCTTCGATTATGAGCTGGAACAGGCGAGTAATGTAGTGAGCATCAAGATGATGTGTTTTGCCAAGCTGAATGAGTCGGTCCAAAAGGTCACGTTCACGGTCGATATCACGAACCGGACGATGCGAAAGCAGTTTGGCTTTACCAACTTCTACGGCCAGTCCACGTCGCTCAGCCAGCAGGGCCAGTAATTTTTCATCCAGCGTGCTGATCTTATCGCGCAGCGCCAGCAATGGGTTTTCCGATGTCATAGTGTTGCCTTTCTTGTTATCAATAAAAAAGGCCTCCCGTTGTGGGAGGCCTTATTGTTCGTCTTCGCATTCTTTATCACACGACGAAACGCCTCCCATTCAGGGGAAGGTAAAAAAGAATGCGAAGAAGAACGGGACAAGTTTCATGTAATTTTCCTTTGGCTACGTCAGTAAAGTACCCGTACTGTTTTCACCCTGTCAACAAAAAACGCGCCCGAAGGCGCGTTGGCGATACACTCAATGTAAGGGACTACTCTTCTTCTGCTTCGACGAAGTTGGCGTCTTTGACTGAAGTTGTTGCACGACGGGCTTCGCCTTTGTGCTGCACTTTATTGAGCTGCCGTTCCAGCTTGTTGATCAAATCGTTAATTGCGGTGTACATATCCTCGTGTTTTGCGCTGGCGACCAGATGTCCGTTCGGTGTATTGATGGTGGCATCAGCAATGAAACCCTGTGGCTCCTTAGACAGAATGATATGTGGATTAATCAGATGAGTTTGCCATTTTTCAAGTTTGGCGAGACGGTCTGCGACATGCTGGCGAATTGCCGGAGTAATTTCCATTTGTTTACTGGTAATGTTCATTGTCATAAATTTTACCTCTTGTCTTTCCCGTCTTGGTGATTCCAGCATACCGTTCCTAATGTCAAAATGTGTGATCTAACTCACATTATTTTGTCGCTTTTTGTCAAGGAAACCTTTTTGTGAGGCACCGCAGGAACAGGCGATTTTTTACTTGAGGAATACCTGAAAGCAGGCCATATTTGATGGGATGCGTTGGAGCTAAACCGCTTCAGTTGTGGCGTTAACGGATAAAAAAAACGGCAGCCCTTGGGCTGCCGTTTTGCATTCTGAGGCAAATCAGGTATTGCTGCTGTTGGCGGCAATGATTTTCGCGACTTTTTCAGCCTGCGCATTCATCTGCATCTGGCGATAAGCGTTTTCCATCAAAGGCAGGGCATTACGTGTTGCCTGGGTATCCGGGTAGTCGCGCAGCATGCCTTCCACACGGTTTACCACTGCAACCCATGCGCCGCGGGCAGTGTAGTATTCTGCAACGGAGTATTCATACTTCGCCAGGCGGTCTTTCAGGAACACCAGACGTTTGGTGGCGTCAGTGGTGTACTGGCTATTCGGATACCCACGCACCAGTTTGGAAAAGTCATTAAACGCAGCTCGGGCATGTTGCGGATCGCGATCGCTACGATCAACACCAAAGAATCCTTGCAGTGCGCTATCATCCAACGCCATATTGGTCAGGCCACGCATATACATGACATAATCAATGTTAGGGTGTGTCGGGTTAAGACGGATAAAACGATCGATGGCAGCCTGAGCAAGTGGCAGATCGGCGTTTTTGTAGTAGGCGTAGATGAGATCTAATTGCACCTGCTGAGAATACGGTCCAAATGGATAACGGTTATCCAACGCTTCCAATTGCGTTATTGCCTGTTTCCAGTTACCGTCCTGCAGCTTTTGCTGAGCAGTCGCGTAGATTTCATTTGGCGGATTATCGGGCACCTCTTCCTTTGAACCAGAGCAACCCGCCAAAAACAGGCTCAACGTGGCTGCTGCCACCAGATATTTCATGCGCGTCATGACGTTTTGACTTTCCTCAAAATGTAATACGGGAGATTCTCTGTTCCTGCTCCCGGTTAAGACCAGCTACAATAGCACACTATATTAAACGGCAAAGCCGTAAAACCCAACGTTAAACGAAGAAGCAGTTTATGGCACAACGAGTAGAACTCACCGCAACAGTCTCCGAAAATCAGCTCGGTCAACGCTTAGATCAGGCTTTGGCCGAATTGTTCCCTGATTATTCGCGATCGCGCATAAAAGAATGGATCCTCGACCAGCGCGTACTGGTAAATGACCAACTTTGCGATAAACCGAAAGAAAAAGTGTTGGGTGGAGAGCGTGTCTCCATCAATGCAGAAATTGATGAAGAGGTTCGTTTTGAACCTCAGGATATCCCACTGGATATCGTTTATGAAGATGACGACATTCTTGTCATTAACAAACCCCGTGACCTTGTAGTGCATCCGGGCGCCGGGAATCCTGATGGTACGGTATTGAATGCGTTACTGCATTACTACCCGCCAATCGCGGATGTTCCTCGTGCTGGTATCGTGCACCGTCTGGATAAAGACACGACCGGATTAATGGTGGTGGCAAAAACGGTTCCGGCGCAAACACGTTTGGTGGAGTCGTTGCAGCTGCGCGAAATTACCCGTGAGTACGAAGCCGTGGCAATTGGTCACATGACTGCTGGCGGAACCGTTGAGGAACCGATTAGCCGTCACCCGACTAAGCGTACGCACATGGCGGTACATCCAATGGGGAAACCGGCGGTAACGCACTATCGCATTATGGAACACTTCCGTGTGCACACGCGTCTGCGGTTGCGTCTGGAAACCGGACGTACGCACCAGATCCGCGTGCACATGGCACATATCACTCATCCGCTGGTGGGCGATCAGGTTTACGGCGGTCGTCCACGTCCACCGAAAGGCGCTTCTGACGAATTTATCTCCGTACTGCGTAAGTTCGACCGTCAAGCGCTGCACGCGACCATGCTGCGTTTGTATCACCCGATTTCCGGTATCGAAATGGAATGGCATGCGCCGATCCCACAAGATATGGTGCAGTTGATTGAAGTGATGCGCGCTGATTTCGAAGAACATAAGGATGATATTGCCTGGCTATGAGTAAGCTAATTGTCCCGCAGTGGCCGATACCGCAAGGTGTCGCGGCGTGTAGTTCTACCCGTATTGGCGGAGTTAGTATGCCGCCTTACGATTCGCTGAATTTGGGCGCCCATTGCGGCGATAACCCGGAACATGTTGAAGAGAACCGCAAACGACTGTTTGCTGCGGGCAATCTGCCGTCAAAGCCAGTCTGGCTGGAGCAGGTCCAC
Organism: Citrobacter freundii complex sp. 2024EL-00216; assembly: GCF_043945515.1. Taxonomy (NCBI): domain Bacteria; kingdom Pseudomonadati; phylum Pseudomonadota; class Gammaproteobacteria; order Enterobacterales; family Enterobacteriaceae; genus Citrobacter; species Citrobacter freundii complex sp. 2024EL-00216. The sequence continues at coordinate 71,229 of NZ_JBIMRA010000018.1, forward strand.
GGTAAGGATGTCCTGAAACTGACCGGCGAGCCTTACGCCTGCAAACGCGCAGATGCGTCGTACAGCAACACGCCGGGTACCGTGTGTGCGGTGATGACCGCTGATTGTTTGCCGGTGTTGTTTTGCAACCGTGCCGGAACCGAAGTTGCTGCGGCCCATGCGGGTTGGCGCGGATTATGCGCCGGCGTGCTGGAAGAGACGGTGGCGTGTTTTGCCGACAAACCTGAAAACATTATTGCCTGGCTAGGCCCGGCGATAGGTCCAAACGCGTTTGAAGTTGGACCAGAAGTCCGCGAGGCGTTCATGACGAAAGATCCGCAAGCGGACCTCGCATTTGTACCGCGTGGCGACAAGTATCTGGCGGATATCTACCAGCTTGCGCGCCAGCGTCTGTCCAGTGTCGGGGTAGAGAACATCCACGGCGGCGACCGCTGCACCTTCAGCGAAAGTGAGACGTTCTTCTCTTATCGTCGCGACAATACCACGGGTCGTATGGCAAGTTTTATTTGGCTGATATAACCTAAAGAATCAAGACGATCCGGTACGTGTAATTTTCTTTTCACATAATTCAGGTCATTCACCTTGAATAATTGAGGGATGACCTCATTTAATCTCCAGTAGCAATTTTGACCTGTTATGGGAGGAGTTATGCGTCTGGATCGTCTTACTAATAAATTCCAGCTTGCTCTTGCCGATGCCCAGTCACTCGCATTGGGGCACGACAATCAATTCATCGAACCACTTCATCTAATGAGCGCCTTGCTGAATCAGGAAGGGGGATCGGTTCGTCCTTTATTAACGTCTGCTGGCATTAATGCTGGCCAGTTACGTACAGCCATTGACCAGGCGTTGAGCCGTTTGCCACAGGTAGAAGGTACCGGTGGCGATGTGCAGCCTTCTCAGGAACTGGTGCGTGTACTTAATCTTTGCGACAAGCTGGCGCAAAAACGTGGGGACAACTTTATTTCGTCAGAACTGTTCGTTCTGGCGGCGCTTGAGTCACGCGGTACGCTGACCGACTTATTAAAATCAGCAGGCGCGACGACCGCCAATATCACTCAGGCAATTGAACAAATGCGTGGAGGTGAAAGCGTGAATGACCAGGGGGCTGAAGACCAACGTCAGGCCTTGAAAAAATATACCGTCGATCTGACCGAACGTGCCGAACAGGGCAAACTCGATCCGGTCATCGGCCGTGATGAAGAAATTCGCCGTACCATTCAGGTGCTGCAACGTCGTACTAAAAATAACCCGGTGTTAATCGGTGAACCCGGCGTCGGTAAAACCGCCATCGTTGAAGGGCTGGCCCAACGCATCATCAATGGTGAAGTGCCGGAAGGCTTAAAAGGCCGTCGTGTACTGGCGCTGGATATGGGCGCGCTGGTTGCTGGGGCCAAATATCGTGGTGAGTTCGAAGAACGTTTAAAAGGTGTGCTGAACGATCTCTCGAAACAGGAAGGCAACGTCATTCTGTTTATCGACGAATTGCATACCATGGTTGGGGCGGGTAAAGCCGATGGCGCAATGGACGCCGGGAACATGCTGAAACCAGCACTGGCTCGCGGGGAACTGCACTGCGTAGGCGCCACAACGCTTGATGAATATCGCCAGTACATCGAAAAAGATGCGGCGCTGGAACGTCGTTTCCAGAAAGTGTTTGTGGCTGAACCTTCAGTGGAAGACACCATCGCAATCTTGCGTGGCCTGAAAGAACGTTATGAACTGCACCATCATGTGCAGATTACTGACCCGGCGATTGTTGCGGCAGCTACGCTGTCTCACCGCTATATTGCCGATCGTCAGTTGCCGGATAAAGCTATCGACCTTATTGACGAAGCGGCATCCAGCATTCGTATGCAGATTGACTCCAAGCCGGAGGAACTCGACAGACTCGACCGCCGTATTATCCAGCTCAAACTGGAACAGCAGGCATTAATGAAAGAGTCTGATGAGGCAAGTAAAAAACGTCTCGATATGCTCAACGAAGAGCTGGATGACAAAGAGCGCCAGTATTCTGAATTAGAGGAAGAGTGGAAAGCTGAAAAAGCCTCGCTCTCGGGAACGCAAACTATCAAGGCTGAGCTGGAGCAGGCAAAAATCGCCATCGAACAGGCGCGCCGCGTTGGCGACCTGGCGCGGATGTCTGAACTGCAGTACGGCAAAATTCCTGAACTGGAAAAACAACTGGAAGCAGCCACCCAGTCTGAAGGCAAAACCATGCGTCTGCTGCGTAATAAAGTTACGGATGCAGAAATTGCTGAGGTGCTGGCGCGCTGGACCGGGATCCCAGTTGCTCGCATGCTGGAAGGCGAACGAGAAAAACTGTTGCGTATGGAGCAGGAGCTGCACAGCCGCGTGATTGGTCAGAACGAAGCGGTGGAAGCCGTTTCTAATGCCATTCGTCGTAGCCGCGCGGGCTTGTCCGATCCGAATCGTCCGATTGGTTCATTCCTGTTCCTTGGTCCAACCGGTGTCGGTAAAACCGAACTGTGCAAAGCGCTGGCAAACTTTATGTTCGACAGTGACGATGCAATGGTGCGTATCGATATGTCCGAGTTTATGGAGAAACACTCGGTGTCTCGTCTGGTTGGGGCACCTCCAGGATATGTCGGTTATGAAGAGGGGGGTTACCTGACGGAAGCAGTACGTCGTCGTCCTTACTCTGTCATCTTGTTGGATGAAGTGGAGAAAGCACACCCGGATGTGTTCAACATTCTGCTGCAGGTGCTTGACGATGGTCGTTTGACTGACGGACAGGGGAGAACGGTCGACTTCCGTAATACGGTTGTCATCATGACCTCGAACCTGGGGTCCGATCTGATCCAGGAACGCTTCGGCGAGTTGGATTACGGTCACATGAAAGATATGGTGCTGGGCGTCGTGAGCCACAACTTCCGCCCGGAATTCATCAACCGTATAGATGAGGTTGTTGTATTCCATCCGCTGGGTGAGCAGCATATTGCTTCTATTGCTCAGATCCAGTTGCAGCGTCTGTACAAACGTCTGGAAGAGCGTGGCTATGAAATCCATATTTCTGACGAGGCGCTTAAACTGCTGAGCGCGAATGGTTACGATCCGGTGTATGGCGCGCGTCCATTGAAACGTGCTATCCAGCAGCAGATCGAAAACCCGCTGGCGCAGCAAATTCTGTCTGGTGAACTGATTCCGGGCAAAACGATTCGTCTGGAAGTGAATGACGATCGCATAGTGGCAGTGCAGTAAGTCACAAAACAACAATAAACGGGCCCTGCGGGGCTCGTTTTTGTTTAAAATCCAGGCAAAAATGGACGTATTGATTGAAAAGTAATCGCTTGATAAGTTTTTTATATTTTTAACTTGTCAGCCTGAAATAACTCCCTATAATGCGCCTCCACTGACACGGAACAACGGATTACAAGCCGCCGGGGCAGCGGGGTTCCACTGAGAACTCCGGCGAAGAAAACGAAATTAAATGCTTGACTTCGTAGCGGGATGGCGTAATATGCACACCCCGCGCCGCTGAGAAAAAGCGAAGCGGCACTGCTCTTTAACAATTTATCAGACAATCTGTGTGGGCACTCGAAGATACGGATTCTTAACGTCGCAAGACGAAAAATGAATACCAAGTCTCAACGAGTGAACACGTAATTCATTACGAAGTTTAATTCATTGAGCATCAAACTTTTAAATTGAAGAGTTTGATCATGGCTCAGATTGAACGCTGGCGGCAGGCCTAACACATGCAAGTCGAACGGTAGCACAGAGGAGCTTGCTCCTTGGGTGACGAGTGGCGGACGGGTGAGTAATGTCTGGGAAACTGCCCGATGGAGGGGGATAACTACTGGAAACGGTAGCTAATACCGCATAACGTCGCAAGACCAAAGAGGGGGACCTTCGGGCCTCTTGCCATCGGATGTGCCCAGATGGGATTAGCTAGTAGGTGGGGTAACGGCTCACCTAGGCGACGATCCCTAGCTGGTCTGAGAGGATGACCAGCCACACTGGAACTGAGACACGGTCCAGACTCCTACGGGAGGCAGCAGTGGGGAATATTGCACAATGGGCGCAAGCCTGATGCAGCCATGCCGCGTGTATGAAGAAGGCCTTCGGGTTGTAAAGTACTTTCAGCGAGGAGGAAGGCGTTGTGGTTAATAACCGCAGCGATTGACGTTACTCGCAGAAGAAGCACCGGCTAACTCCGTGCCAGCAGCCGCGGTAATACGGAGGGTGCAAGCGTTAATCGGAATTACTGGGCGTAAAGCGCACGCAGGCGGTCTGTCAAGTCGGATG
>NZ_JBIMRA010000019.1:0-71097 GCF_043945515.1 Citrobacter freundii complex sp. 2024EL-00216
TGCTTTTGCCGTTACGCACCACCCCGTCAGTAGCTGAACAGGAGGGACAGCTGATAGAAACAGAAGCCACTGGAGCACCTCAAAAACACCATCATACACTAAATCAGTAAGTTGGCAGCATCACCGGCCACGAGATCTTTCGGACGAGTATCCTAAATGGAATTCATTTCGTTCATTCAACGAGGCTAATAAATTTTGGGCTTCAGTATTTTTGCCATCCTTGATTAGTTTCAATACCTTCTCAAAAAAACTTTGCAGATGAGATGTCAGCTCTTGTCCCCAATTCGAATCCAGCGATTTAATAGCACCGGGATCTAGAAATACTGGTATATCAGTATCTAGAGGTATATCAACAAAATCCAAATAAGCCTGAGAACGATTCAGTTTGAAATATTCCGAAAAGCGCATAAAGACTCCTAAAATCCGAGTGATTTTTCCAAAAAATCATAATGCTAAAAAGAATCAGTTACAAATCAATGAAGTGGAGCATAGCAAAAACTGAAAGTTTTTATATTGAACGATTATGATCTTCACTCATCATCTCAAGTAAAGTTCAATGTGGCAAGCATGTATCGGAGAAAGACGATTGGTATTGATAGTCTCACTTACTACAAGAAATCATATTATTCTCGCCAATAAATAAGTTAAAAATCATATCATCAATTAAAATTTCGTTATTACCAAAATCGCACTACACCGCACCCGCCTGCGGTTTTCATATCACTAAAATTTTTCAGTTGTGATTTTTTACAAACGATATCGCCAGCCCGCGCCCGTTCTGGGGATGCTCTGCGAGACAGGAACTGAAAAGAATGAAAAAAAATTCAGCTTTTTTCAGTTTTACTATCCGTCGTGTCTGTGGTCTGAATACGCAACACTATGATATTAAATGGATAATTTATTTTAGGTGTGTGATTTTATGAAGGCTCGTGAAACACGAAAAACATAACCATATGAAAAATAATAACTTTATATCCTTATTAACTGAAATCCTGTGTTCAGGTTTCGGGAACGGATCGGCCATTCCCGACGCATACTTTACCCATTTTTTTGCGCAGCCAGCAGCAACTTTAAAGCCTTTTCCCGCTCCTCGGGTGGAATGGCATCAATTAGCTCTTTAACCCTCCCCTGCCCGTTCAGCGCGCTTGGACTAACGGAATGGGAGAAAGCAACATTCATCACAAACGAGTGACCGCACTCCACATTAGAGCAATAGCAATACACATCGTACAGTTGTGGGTGTTTCCTGTTTGTTTTACCTATCCGCGCTACTGCCTGACATGTGGGGCAGTACATTCTCATCATCTTCATCGTTCTGTGCCCTATACTGTTGCCCGCCAGAGGAAGGGATTTGGAACCCTACCTCTTGTTCTGAACGTGTAACACAGGTAACACGTGTAACATTATTGATTTAAAAGGGTTTAATCTGTTACCAGTTAGCAAAATCAAGAGGTAACGCGTGGTAACACACCATTTTTTGTTACCTCTGTTACCAGTCAGTATTTTTGACTGGTAACACTGAAGAGCCGTATCAGTAGCGGGTGTTACCTCTGTTACCTGTGTTACCTCATAAAAATAAGACTCACGCGATAATTACTCAGGTTCGGCGCTTCCCAGTACCTGTGTATTGAACTGGTACACACGTTTAAGCCCTATTTCTGGCAGGCGAATGCTGTTTTGCGTCCGGCCATCTTCACCGGGTTTCAACCAGCCCGCGTCCACACACAACCTGGCCACCTTACGCGAATCAAATCCCTTACAGATCTCCTTCCAGCCTGACGGAAGAACGTAGAACGTCACAACCGGCTCTGTCAGGTTGTCTCCTTTATCGACTTTTCTGAATCCCATCATTGAAACAGGCCGGTTCCTGTCGTCATTCCAGTCAGCAAACCGACTGAACTGATTACGCGTCATGAAGTCCCGTACCTGTTCAAGTGCCGCTTTATCTTCCTGATTAGCTGTATGGCCCCGGTCAGCCATCCATGCAGCTAGGCAACTTTGAGCGGCACGAAAGGCCTCTCCCTCCGGCCATCCTGTGATGCCCGCTTTTGTGGCCAGCTCCCCGGCCATCGCAACCAGAGCAAAACGGGTAACAGCCCGGCCAACCTGATTCCCGGCATTTTCCGGCGTCAGCCTTCGGGTGTACTCTTTCAATAAGGCTTTCGCCTGGCTGGTCAGTTCCGGCAGATCAGCGGTCAGGCAATGCAGCCAGTCGCGGAATGGTGCACCATGATAATGCGCTACGTGCTGCTCAAGATGCTCCGCCAGGGTTTTCCCGCTACTGAAGCCATGAAGTTCTTCAAACACGCCATATTTGCCCGAATCACTTGGGATCTGGATCATTCTGACCTCAACCCCGGCATACGTACGTTCCCCGGCGCTTGCCGCATGTTCCACCAGTGACAGTTCCCCTGTGGACAGAAACAACAGATTCCAGCGGTTGGTTTCCCTTACCGAACCATCTGTTCTGGCTCTGGCTTTGCCCTGCCCGTTAGCCAGCATATAAGCGATATTCCCCGCCTCCCTGCCGTCAACCTCCCGGATTTCATCCAGCATCAGCGTGGCATCATTGCGGCGGCTCGCCGTCCCTTCTAATGCATTCCCCGTCGCCCGCCACGTATGCCAGAAATCTGTTCCACCACATACCGATGCAGCCACTTTCATCGTCGTGGTTTTACCGTCTGTTGATTCCCCTTTGAGGTGATAACCTCCACCGCCGATACCAACCAGTTTCAGAAGGGGGGCAGCAAATGCCAGACTCACCGCAAAGGCAAGACGGGCATTATTTATGCAGTAACGACCTATATTTTCACGCCAGTCCTCTGATGTGCCGCTGACACGAAAATCACGCCCCTGCACGCTCGATGTTTGTAAGATGACTGACTGGGCCTCGCGCCCTATCACTTCATCCTGGAGAACGTAAACCCCGCCGTGCCAGCCCGTTTTATTCACACAGGTTACTTTTCTGTCCGGTTTACACAGCGAGATATATTCCATCAGGAATGCTCTGGCCATGCCGTTAATGTTGATGTAAGAAAGCCCGTTAACCAGCAGAACGCGGCGCAGCTCTTCCCCGCTGCCCCCCAGCATCTCCATCGGCATTGCCCATTTACGGCTGTTTCCGTTGGTATCTTCCCATTCCAGCAAACGCCCGTAATTACTCCCATCAGCATCACTGGTGATTGCCGTCACCCGCAACGGACTGGAAATTTTGATATTACGTATCTCCGTATCACCATCAGACTTATTAACCAGCTTGTCGTACCACAAATATTCTTTTGTCAGCCGGAACCCTTCTGGTAAACGGGTCTGCCCTTTGCCATGCAGCGTCATTTCTTCACGAAAGGCATCTCTCGCCCGTTCTTTCCCCACTTCCTGCCGATAATCATCCCAGTCAGCCTTATGGCGTACCGGAGGGAGCGTTACCCAGCCATCCACCGCTTTGGCGGCTTTCTCTGCCTGAATACGCCCGGTGTTTTCTTTCCCGTCAGCCAGATCATTATCTCCGGCCAGAATGATCCGGGTTTCCGGCCAGCGTTTTCGGATCTGCTCCGTCACCTTCAGTAAATTGGTGGCAGCTACAGCCGCCACGATCCATCCTTCAGTCAGCAGACTGACGGTGAGCGCCGTGGCAAAACCCTCAGTGATAATCACCTGTTCAGGTGTTTCAGCGGGTATATCGGTCAGGGCAATGAATGCGCCAGACAGGTGGCTACCTGGCAGCAGACTTTTATCCCCGTCAGGATTGATAAGCTGACCACCGGTAATATTCCCGGAGATATCCGTCAACGGCAGCAGTAATGAACCGGAGGAAAATGTTATTCCGGCCAGATTCAAAGGCTGTGACAGCAAGGGAAGTGAATACCCGTGTAAGCCCTTGTTTGTCAGATAGACCGGCTCACCATTGCAGGACTGCTGTCTGAGTCTGGTATATCGCTCCGCACCCGCTTCTTTTCCTGCGGCCTTTTTCCTGGCTGGCAAAGCGGGCTTCTCCTGTATTTCTGGTAATGCAAGCGCCTCAGATACCATCCCGGCGGCTTCTTTTATCTTTCTTCCTGTCACCAGACGAACCAGATCAAGACCATCGCCATGACCGCACTGATTACAAAACCACGTCCCACGCCCCGCTTTATCGTCCAGCCGAAAGCGATCTTTGCCACCACAGGCAGGGCAAGCCCCATGATGTCCTGCGGACGGTACTTTGATACCTAATGCTGACAGGATATAAGGCCAGCGCCCAATCGCAGCCCCGGAAATCGTGGATACAGACTGTGTTTTCACAGCAGCACCTCCTGACCTTCCGGCTTCACAAATTCAAAACCTTCGGGTAGTTCGCCATCAGGTGCACCGAAAATAATATCCCGGTAAACTTCACGCATCTCTGTGACACCAAAAACTGACAGGCGAATATTTTCTGACATAAAGCCTGGTTTAAGCATTTTTTCCAGTTTCTCTGCGGCCAGTATGCAACCAGCATCAGCCCCAAACTCATTCACCCACGGCATTTCAATATGATAAATAATATTGCTCACCACTTTTTCGTGGGTGAGTTCTATTCGTTCGCCATCTTCAATATAAACAGGTTCATTATGAACACGCGCCATTAAGGAAATGAATGCATCAGCAATGTAGTACCGTAAGACTGCTGTTCGTAAAGCATGCGCCTTTAAATTTTGATTATTATTCATCGCGCATCTCTCCCTTAATTGTGCTGGTTTCCTTAACAACGCCATCCAGTTGTTCGGCAATACAGGCCACTAAAGCCGCAGCGCCTTCCGCTGAAACCGTTCTCGCTCCATTAACTGTGGGAACGGACAGGACCTCTGCAAGAAACTCACTGGCCAGTGCCGCCCGTAACAGACGACTCTCACCCAGTTCGCTCAATATGCAGCCTTGCTTAAAATTCATGGATTTCATGCAACCACCTCCCCGGCACTTTTCACAGGGATACGGGCAGCAAAGCTCAGGATAAATTCAGTGGCAAGTTTAAGGCGTGCAGCATGCTCGCAGTCTGCGATTACACGCACAGGACGTGGACGGGCATCACGGTCTGTACGGCGAACAGCCAGAAAGACAAAGGTAAATTCAGGGTGAGATAAAGCAGGGACTGTAGCCATAATGGCAACCTCCTTCAGATAGCGGGTAACGCTACCACCGGAGTTCCTACGCTCATGGGTGGTAGCCCAGACGGGGGTAGGAATACCGGCTCTGAAGGATACCGGCCAGCCCGAAAGCTGCCCCGCCTGGACTACCATAATACTGATGATGTGGCGTAAAAAATAAAAAAATACAATCAGCCACCACACCATAAATTTTAGGTGAGTCAAAGCTGCGACACAAAAAAACACGCCTGGCGCGTGTAGTATCGCCTTCAGATAACACGGGTTCCTACGCCCGGCTGCCGATTTTGCGGCAACCTTTAAACTATATCCCGTGCATTCCTGGTGAGGCAAGAAATTTATAACCGAAAACTGATCATTGCCTGGATTAATTAACGCTGGCATGCTTAAGCCTCTGCTTAAAAATAGTTCTTCATTTTTTCCTGATGCTGTAAACGAGACCCGCCTCTGAGCGGGTCTTTCTGTCGCTAAGTCAATCCGCAAACGTCAGAGCGCTCTCATCGACAGCCGCGTACAGTTCTGGTTCACCGAGTGCATAGCCTTCATTGCGCAGGTAGGAATGTACGTATTCACTGTTTTCATCATCAAACTCAGCACGAAACCAGCGTGTTATCGCCTGGGTGTAAATATGCAGATTATCCAGCGTCGTTACTGCCAGACGCTTACCCGGCATAAACGGGGGAATAAACGCAAAGCGGCCAGCAACAGAACTTGTAGCCATCTGTGCAGCATTCACATCAGCCGGGCGGTCTGCGGCATTAAATAACTTCAGGCGTTGATGTGCTGCCAGCTCTGCCCCAACCAGTACAACCAGAAGGGGATCTTCACGAAACTGCTCAGCAATAAGCTCAGTAATCAGATGGTTGGCCAGAGAATCAATATTTTTCCAGGTGCCAGTCTCTCCCAGAGTGACAGGCTCAGAGATGATTTGCTTCCCGTTTCCGTAGGCTTTCGCCAGTGCATGCCAGCCAATATTGACATCCTCGCCTTTTTTATTGATTTCCGGGTTTGTAGTATTTGCAATCGACACACCATTGAAACCGACCCGCAGCATGTCCAGCGCATATGCCTGAGCAAAAAAGCTCTCAACCGTTTTCTCAAACTCATCCGGCACACCGGTATGGTAAATATGAGACATATCGGAATAGCTGATCCGGGCGCAGGTATCCGTCTCTGTCAGAAAGAACTCCGTACCATTGATTGCCATTTTTTTGTGGAAACGGCCACCATCCACACGTCTGGTATGCAGTTCACTGGCACCAATATTGACGGCATTACCTGACACGGCGTTAACATCACGTAGGGTGATATTTTTAATAAGCCACCCGGATTCCAGAATTGAGGTACGCAGTATATTTTCAGTGGTTTCGCTTAATGCAAAGCGTCTGTTTGATTCCTCCTGATAGTTAGTGCCAGTGACGAATTTATTATGATAACGACGTGCTGCGTCCGGCCTTTCAGTTTTGAAGGCATACATAGTTTTTCACCTTTAATAGTATTTAAGAAAAGATTTTATTTTTGTACTCAATAACCCGATTGTGTTTCATTACATGCTCAACGTAATCCCGATCACTTACGACTGAACGTAATACATGATTATCTGCTCGATAGTACTCCCTGTAAGCCATAGTTCTTGCCATTCCACCGTTATTTAATACATAACGATCAGTTGGAACGCTACAACGGCTAATAATTTCATTAACAGAATCAGACAAGGATTTGAGTGCATCTGTAATAAATTTAATATCACGAACAACGTCACCGTCATTAAACACAGAAATAAAATCAGCAGGGATCTGGCCGGATTGAGGAAATATGCTCAGTAAACGCTTCTCAACTCCCTTACCTATGTAGTTAACTTCATCGGCCAGTATGCCCGGTAAAAGCTTGATTGTGCTCAGTCGGTTATGTTGCTCATTCAGCCGGGAAACAGCCAGATGGTAACACCGTTCAGCATCCGCTCGTTCAGCATGCCCCGTTTTATTCGTTTTGGCTTCAGCAATGCTACTGACGACGTTTTTTGAGAATGTGCTTTTCCATGCAACTTCCGCATTTGTCACTTCACGCTGCCGGAAAGATAACTCTTCCTCTTCCTGACGACACAACTGGGCATAACGGCTTAGGAGCAGGTTGATCTCATTCGCCACAGCTTCCGTATCAGGTACTGTTAACCCCGTAAGTGAATACAGCTTTTCACCTTTAGCGCGCAGCTTATTCAATGAAAATATTTCAATAATTCGCACAATACATGCAGTGTCGCTATGAGTTTCTTTAAACGGACTTACTTTATAGTTTCCTAATACGGAAACATATTCATTCTTAATTGGAAGGGATATGTATTGACTCCCCACCGGTTGTAGACGGTAATTCATATAAACACCTCATAAATGCTTCTAATATTAATGTTTTTACTCTGAAGAATGACTATCACGCCAAGCATAGTAGTCACCAGCACGCCATCGGGACATACGACCTAACTTGATTGGTTTAGGAAAACGTCCCAGAGAAATCAGTTTATAAATCCATTTATCAGTAAAAAGACAATCAGATGTAATGAATTTCATATCAATGAGCGAGTCAGCAGAAGGACGATTATCAGTAAACCCCATAATGAGTTCCTCTCTATGTATCAATCTATATCAATGAAGAGGATTAAAACATCGTTCAAAAATATAAAAAAGGCGAGTAAGAAAAATATCCTTACTCGCCAAAATTGTTAATTTTTTGTAAATGATGGTTTCTTGAATATAGATGATATTAGTTTGCTAATAATTGGGTGTGATAGCGGAGGCTCTTTTTTATCAGGCCAAAATTCCTCAGCCCGACTAAAGATAAGGTCAGCAAGGGCTGCTGCATTTTCCTTTCGGTATGCCATATCCTCTTTGTAAAGATATAATGCTACACTTAGAATCTCATTTCTCTTGGTAGCATGTCTTTCTTGCTGTGCAATTGATAACGATTTATACTTATCATTAGAAACATCATCATTTAATATTAGATGCAATTTCTTTACATCTTCCCGCTCCAGATACGCATCTCCCTCATATCCAAACCCATCATCATTTTTCCAGTCAATTTGAATAAATTTGACCATTTCAGAATAGGTGGTACCAGCTGGAGATAACAATGATGGATACTCCGGGAACTGCCCCTCATAAAAAACGAAATCACTTTTAACTTTTGGTGGCATTTGGAAATAGCCTTTTGTACTCGCCAGCACTAGTTTTTTATCTTTTTTAACTTCATTAATCTTAATCAAACTAAACTCAGATATATAACTAAAACCATCTTTGTCTTTTTTCAAAGAGTTTATATTCTGAATAAAAGAGTCCACATCTCTTACTTTATGCTTTGAAAAAGACCATCGCCCACACATTCTTAGCGACAATGGAATGTCTTTTTCATCCGCAATATAAATAACATCTTGCTCATCGCAGCCCAATATTTTAGCGGTCTCACTAATGCTATAATGAGTTCGATGAAGCTTGAGAGTATTATTTGCCATTACTCAAGACTCCGTTCCACCAATAAAATCACTGTACCATTGCATCATTTCCCGACGCCCCTCAAGATACTGAGCATGATTGTATATCCCCCGAATAGCATTTTTATCCAAATGTGCAAGCTGGGTTTCAATCCATGCACTATTGAAGCCTTTTTCATGCAAAATAGTGCTCATTGTGTGTCTGAAGCCATGGCCAGTTACACGGCCAGCATATCCAATACGCTTAAAGACCTGATTAATGCTGGCCTCACTCATGCACTTACTTGGATCGTTACGCCCAGGAAACATCAAAGGATAGTCTCCAGTCAGTTCTTTTAAGGTTTCAAGATGGACTAATGCTTGATTTGAAAGCGGCACAATATGAGCACGTCGCATTTTCATACGTTCTTTGGGAATCTCCCACACCGCATTATCAAAATCCACCTCACGCCACTCACCTGCTCTTAGCTCTCCTGTTCTTAGACCCGTCAGGATAAGTAAATGTGCCCCCAGCAATACAATTGGGCTTCCTGAATAAGCGTTAAGGGCAGTAAAGAACTCCGGCAGCTCGTTGGCTTTGAGGAATGGATAGTGGACTGCTTCATGTCCTTGCATCGCACTGGCAAGATCCGGTGCAGGATTGTAGATTGCTCTACCCGTTACGATGGCATAGCGGAAAACTTCACCGCATCGCTGACGGACTTTCTTCGCTTTCTCCATAGCGCCTCGTGCTTCTATCAACCTCAGTACTTCAAGTAGTTCTAGGGGCTGAATATCGGCTATAGGTCTGTGTCCAATATGCGGGAAAACGTCTTTCTCAAACGCCTCAATGATGTCTGAAGCATAGCCCTCAGACCATTTGGGAGATTTCATTTTGTGCCACTCTAACGCCACTTCTCTGAATGGGTTAAGTGTCTCGATCGCTGCGTTTAAAGCCTTCTTCTTTGCTTTTTTCACTTCGCCAGGATCTTCACCTGCTGCGAGTAGTTTCTTTGCGTCTTCGCGTTTTTGTCTGGCATCTGCGAGGGTGACTGTTGGGTAGACACCAAAGGACAAGCGCTTCTCTTTACCAGCAAAACGGTACTTCATACGCCAGTAACGCGAGCCATTAGGTTCAACCTGAAGGTACAGGCCACCTCCATCAGATAGCTTATAGCTCTTCTCTTTTCCTTTAGCGGCTTCAACCTTGCGGGCATTCAGCATCATTGGGGGCACATTTCCTAGACCGAACAGAACATGCCCCCGATTGTGCCCCCAATTGTATGTTGATTTCAAGAGATAGGGGTTGACGTCAAATGACAAAAAATCGCGTAATATCTATGTTTTTAAAGGGTTTTGTTGATTTGAGATGACTTGGAAATACTAAGGGATGGTGCCGATAATAGGAGTCGAACCTACGACCTTCGATTCCAATGACGTGTTTCACAAGCCATTGATTCTTCGAACCGAATGCGCTGCTCCTGAAAGGCAAAACTAACACAACTGATCACAGTTGCCCCTGAATATTAGATCGGGGGAAAGATGAAATACAAGCCTAATGCGTATCTTGTTAAAGAAAACTCTTCGGTGTACTCCGTCAAGGTCACCATTCCACCTTATATGCGCTTCCTTTTTGGGAATCGAACAGCATTCATGCGTACAACTGGCACGGCAGATATCAGGGAAGCCCGGATCATCCGTGACAAAGTCATGCACGAATTTTTTGCCATCAGAGACATGCTCAAGCCCAAACCACAACGTAACAGTGTTGATCGCGTCCTGGTGGAACTGCGTTCTATCAACCAACATGTAAGCCAGAATGATGGGATAGACTTCGCCACGGCTCGTATGTGTCCCTCCCTTGTCCAACTGCGGGATGAATTTATTGTCCAACACAGTGACAGGCGCAAGCTGTCTACCCTGAGCAAGTACATTAAGGCGGTGGAAGTCTTCACGGCTCACTTTCGGCGTAAGGATTTTCAGTTGCAGGAAATCAACAGGACTATGGTCACCGATTGGTTAGACAGCGCCAAGCAGGAGAAAGCCAGCCAAACACTGGCTAATTATCTTGGTTGCCTGTCCCAACTGGTGGCACAAGCCCAAAACCGCTATCACGATGCACCTAAAGCCAATGTATTCACGGGCCACAAACTGGACGTGCGCCATGATCGGGAAAGCTACGAGCCGTTTACTGGTGATGAACTGGCTAAGGTGCTCGCGCTGCTGGATGATGAAATGAAAGCAGTTGCAACCGTCGCGATGTTTACAGGTTTAAGGCTGAACGAAATTTGTTCATTGCGAATCAGCAATATCAAAACCGTCGAGGGGGTTTGGTGCTTCGAAATAACGGAGGGAAAGACACGCAATGCGGCGCGGTTGGTTCCAATTCATAGCAAGCTAGTCGCTCTCGTCAAACAGCTTATCCAGCACAATCACAACGGCTTTTTATTCTACCATGCCAGCATTACGGAACGGGCAGACGGCAAGCGTTCAACGTGGCACACGCAGCGATTTACACGGGCTAAACGTAAGGCATTAGGTGAGAAAGGT
This sequence comes from Citrobacter freundii complex sp. 2024EL-00216, assembly GCF_043945515.1. NCBI lineage: Bacteria > Pseudomonadati > Pseudomonadota > Gammaproteobacteria > Enterobacterales > Enterobacteriaceae > Citrobacter > Citrobacter freundii complex sp. 2024EL-00216. The sequence goes on from NZ_JBIMRA010000019.1 coordinate 11,134, forward strand.
ACAGAGCGGAAGGTGTTTCATAGTCTGCGAGGAATGTTCATCAGCCAGCTTGATCGGGAAGGTGTACCAGAGGATAGGATCGCTTTGATTGTGGGCCATGAGAGGGGGAAAACGGAGAGTTTCAGGACGTACAGCAAGAGCGCGGGGATGAAAGAGCTATCGGAGTACGTGGAGCTAGTCAGTTACGTAATGTAAACAATGTGAAGATTGTCACTGACAACACGAAATTTAGGAAAACGCTGAATCTAAGCCACAATCATAAAAAGCCGGGTGGTTTCTCCATCCGGCTTAATAAATAGAAATCTCTGGTAAACGTCAATGTCGTTCTTTTTTCCTCGCAGCGACAGCCTGCTTGCAATATCGTTCATATTGTAAACAAAACCATGCTTTCTGTTCTCCCGACATGTTGCCAGTTATAGCTTTGATGTCTATTGGGAAGCCCTCTGAGTACATACGTGCAAAGCTCCTCGCCAGAAAATCAAAATTGCTCAGCGCATTTAGATTCGGTTCGTTCATCAGCATATCCCCCTTAACATTGAATCACTGTCACTTGGTTACATGCTTTCTATTCATAATATTAGGCTTCTTTCATTTCAAATAATTATATTATTCGTGCGCATCTCACGATCATTTCGTGATATCAGTCACATAGTTATCATTCTGCTTTAGATCTTTGCTATTAAGGGCGAGATTTTGGATTAGCGTCGATATTATCTACAAAAAAAACCGGACGGAAGCCGCCCGGTTAGTTAATCATTTTCTTTTGTTTCTCGTTGAGATAGTACCGGGTAGCGCTGTCGAATCCGTAGTTTGCAATCCGATCCAACAGGCTTGACCTGCTACACCCAAGCCGACGCGCCAGCGCTGACATGTTGATGATTGCGTCATCATTCGTACCGTCTAAAATCCACTGCATCAGCGGCAGATTGCCAGCGCCGATCAAAGCTAATTTCATATGTATCTCCTTTGGAGATTTGCCACAGGCAAACCCGGTAACGGGTATCCGTGTATCTCCTCTTCTTTGCCTCGCCCCTGTTGGGCTATTTTTCACGGTGGGGCAGAATGGTCAGCCCCAAAATCCGCTGTCTTACACTGCGTCGTTCGTCAGTTTGGTCACAAAGTCTGGACGGTACACCACAGGCAAAATTGAGCTTTCCGCGAATAGCTCAACGTTCTTAAACTTGTCCTGCACACTCCAGATACGGAAATCAACCGGATCAGCAAAGGCCAGATCAAGATTTCGGCTGGTTGCTGTTGCTACATAACCGAAAGGTAATGCGATTTCAGAAGATAGCGGCTTGCTGAAGCGCGGAACCAGGAAGGATTCATCCGGGCCAATTCCATAAAGTGCCTGATCAGTGACTTCCACTACGCGAACATTCTCGATGATGAATGTTGAGAATGCCGGAAGCACTTCTTTGTTAAACAGCACATCGCGATCAAGCACACCAAACTGAACATTCTGACGGATATCAGGGTGATATTTGATGCCACGAAAAACGTTGCTACCAGCGAACAGAATAAAACCATCAAGCTGACCAGCCAGACCACCCATCCGCACTTTAGCAGCGGTCACAGCGTCATCCAGGCTGCGAAGCGGGTCACCAGAGCTAACGTTGGTTTTGATAGTTCCGGTCGCCTGTTGGTAACCAAATTCATCTTCCCACGAAATAATCGGTTGCTGGGTGTAAGTTGCTTCAACAGTATTTCGGAAAAGTGCGTCAGCGAAAATCTTTTCCTTGGTACGCATGTACTTATCATGCATTGCGAGAGCAGAGGCTGTCACAGCGTCCATCACAGACATTTGCAGGTTTGAACCTGGTTTTCGGTAAGGTTGCACGTCAGCAGCAGTAATACGGTCCTGATAAGCATAAAGCGGCGCTTCAATCAGGTGATTGCTGGCACTACGCTTGGGAATAGCTGACCACTCGGAACCATAACGATTGACAGAACTTGCCACCTTCTGGGCAACTTCATCAATGATATCAAGGCTCACCTTTGGACTCATGGAAGTCTGTCGGTCACTGAAAACGTTAAGCGTTGAGAGCAGTGTATTCTTTGCTTCCACGTTTACAAAAGTGTTGGTGTAATCAGCAAAACTGAAATTGGTTGATAATCCCATTTGTTTTTCTCCTTATTATTCTGCGTCCGGTGCGCTGGTACGGATTGCGCCCGTTTTGGTCAGTGCTGCAACAGCATTCGCGCCAGCAGTCGCACCCATAACAGCAATGATGGTGTCCTGTTTGATGTACACACCACGATCAGCAACGATGACATGAGCATCATCTGCCGCCCTGTGGTGGATCAGAACCAGCAGGCAATCATCCCCAGAGACATATGCAGCCCCAGCACTGGTAATGCAGCTACCCGGCTGAACTTCTACTGCCAAATCAACTGTAATTGTCTTGCGGTCAAAGTTTGGATCGACTGCATACGCGATCACCGAATTGTAAGAACGTTCTGTTGTTCCCATTTTCATATAATTAACTCCCGTTAAATTTCACATAGCTATGTAAACAAAAGGCCAGCGCCTGCTTGAGCCGTAAACGGCGACAGGGCCAGCCTTTCGAATAGGGTTTTAGCACCCGCTAATTGCGGGCAGGAATGAGGAGGTGGCAACGCTCCAAAGATGGGCAAGGAGACCCAAAAACACTGCCACCTGATGTTGTTTAGTGTCCAACGTGACAGCCCGACGAGGAGGACGGGACTTTGGCAAACCCCGATCCGGGATCGGAGAAATCTGGATGCTGATACTTCTTGCTTTTCTGAATACAACCAGCGGCTGGCTAAAACCTTCCCGTGAGAGTCGATCATCCGGCGGTGAATCATGGATTCATCACATAGTGACCAGAGGTTGCGGATTATTGGCTGTATTTAGAAAAGGGCCGCGTGGTGAACTCAGCCACTTTGATATAACAAGGAGAGGGAAAACAATTGTCAGCAGTAATTTCCCTTATAAACTATTTTATCATGAACAATTTACTTTTGCAACAAAGACTTGGCGATATTGACGGAAAATCAGATGGTTACCGTTAAATCTGATAACGTTACTGAGGGACCCCGAGAATAAGGTTCGTATTGTAGACTTCATTCTCTCGGATTTTTGCATCAATAAGACCTTTCACAGCCCCGTCATTGATATTAATGTCAACATCCTGATGCAGGCTGAGGTCTGCTGTCCCTGTAACACTGACAGGGATCGGTCCTCGTGTTGCAGTATCCGCAATTGTGGGGATTGAGAATGTTGGTTTAAGCAATGGTTGCGGTTGCTGGCCCTGATAGTTCAGACCAGGAACATTCAACGCTAACCCGTCCCAGGCAGTACCTGTGCCAATATTGTTAGGCGAAGAGCTGTCAAGCCACGGGTAAATCTGCTTAAGGGTCTGGCCTATGGTGCGAGGGTCGAAACCCAGATTATCTTTTACCCACTCGGCGGCTGCATTGCCTCCCTCGTCTACTGTGGTGTTGTAAACAGCATCCGGTAACGTAGCCCCTTTGCGTAACTCAGCACCAATGCTGCTGGCCCAGGCTAAGATATTGGTGGTCAACTCACCTAACGACTGCCCAAGATGGTCAGCGATAGGGATAAGGCCCGTCATGCTCTGTCGTAGGGTGTCCGTGTTGGTAGCATATTGTCCCAGCCCCTCAACGAATGAGGCGCTGAAGTGGTCAGCGAGGCTGGTTTGCACTCGGTTGTACTCAGCACCTAATGCCGCCAGCTTATCCAGGTTGGCCTGCTGTGCATCAGACAGGGTCCAGCCCTCAGAGGCCAGTTGCCGCATGCGGTCAATAACCCCCCACCCTTCATCATCAAACACCCCGAGGAAAACGGAACCATCATTCACGGCTTCGGCCAGGTGACGAACCGCGTTATCAGTCCATTTGAAAGTCTTCTGCAACTGTTTCAGGTACAGTATGAATTCAGGAAAGTTCATGGTCTGAATCTCGCCAATCACTTTCTGGGCTACCTTCTGGTTCCCGTTAGCGGATTTCAGCACGTTATTAATGATATCGGCAAATTCACCACCGCCAGAGAAAGTTACTTCGCCAGTCTTCTTGTTGCGTTTGAAAGAACCAGTATTCAGCAATTCTCCGGCTTTTTCTGTCGTATCCTTGTTCAGATCAGCCAGTTTATCAGCGCTTAGCGAATAACCCGCCCTGCTCATAGCTAAATCCTGGATAGCTGCGAACTCTAATTGCCCCAGACCATATTGCTCTAGTTTTTTACTATCACGAGAGCGCTCAAGGCTTCCCTGAAGCGTCTGACCAACACGGGCAACCCCCATGCTGCCGATCAGTGTTGCTCCACCTATTGCACCTCCGGCAACAATCCCACCACCAATACCGCGCCCTGTCAGCCTCTCAGTACGAACACGACCAGCACGAACACCTGCGGCTTTCTGTTCACGGGTGATACGCTGTTGCAGTCGAGCCTGCTTGCGTAATTCTGAGGTTATACGGGCCATTTCGAAGCGGGTCTCTTCTACCGTGTAGCGCTCTTCTTTCTGGGCTTTTAGAGCTTCTTTTGCAGCACTGATCGCCTTATACCGTGTTGCTATATCAGCCCCGTTTACATTAGCCAGGGTTAAGGCCGATTTGCGAAGAGCATTGTAATAAACGACCTCCCGCTTTAATGCCGCTTCGCGTTTCTCTTCAACAGCAATAAGGCGTTTCGCGGCTACAATATCCTCGGAGATCCGTTTATGGCCCCGGTTCATGGCTGCTGTCTGTGCTGTTGCTAATCCCGGCTCTGGTGCTGTGCCTCCCATATTGGGGTTGTACATTACCGCACGACTGGCTGCTGCTGCCCGAATCCTCTCACTGATACGGCTCAGACGGAGGTCCTGACGTGCACGGGCCTCATCCTGAGTCAGCGCCTGTGCTGCATTCTTCGCAGACAATGCCGCCATTTTTTTATTGTGGGCCAGTTCCTGATTGACAATTTTTGCCTGCACTTGTGCCTGTTTTTGTTGCTCTGCAACCAGACGCTGTTGCTGCTTTATTCTTGTTGTATGGGCTTTAGCCGCTGCTAAAGCAGCCTTGCCTTCACTCTGGGCAGTGCGTTTCTTCGCCGCCTCCAGCGCTTTAGCGGGCTTCTCCTGGGCTGCTTTCAGGCTCTTAATGGCCTTGAGTGCCTTACCGTAGGATGTTTTATCTACGGACCATTCCACCATGTTGATGGTTTTCGTCACTATAATGTTAGCCATTCTTGCCTCCTTTGGAGGTTTGACGCTTGGTCAAAACACTTTGTGCCATTAAACCCCCTGCGGTTTGATAATATGCCCATAACGTTCCCGATCATCAGCGACCAGTCTTCGACAAGCGACCTTTGCTCTTTCGAGCGCATCAGGATCGATATCATGAGGTTTGAAAACTCCAGCATCAGCACCCAACATCTTGATAATTTTTGTTTTGTTGCTTTTTTTATCAGTCGTTTTATTAACTGATGAGTCTGTAGGAGCTTTGAGGCATTCCAACCCGTTAGCGGGTTTGCCTTCGGCAAATCGCCCTCGAAGATATTCGGGATGTTTCCTCAGAAATCCAGAGGTGACGCTTGCGAGGTTTTCCCGCGCCTTCTGTAGGGTGTACTCTTCCGGTGTCATACCGTGCATCGCTGCAAACAGAGCATTTTTAATGCTGTCCAGTGTCATTGGTGGTATCTCCAAAGCAAATTATGGAACAAGCCAATCCCGGACAACAGACAATGGGCGACCATTGCCAACACGGGGATCAGCGATAAGTATTCAAGATAGCGGCCTAATGCATCGCAGAGCGATTAACGGCAACCGTTAACCCACTGGTGTGGTGTCAGTGCAGGCGGGGCGCTTTCTGCTTGCGGTGTGCGTGACGGCTGAGAGTTTTTCTGTACTCAATAACCAACGGATCAGCTTCCTCCGGGAAACGAGCCATAATCTCAGCGAGTGGGATACCTTCATTAGACAGGTAGCGCACAACTGTAAACAGCGGCAATTGCAGATCAGCGCAGATGTTTTCGAGCATCGCGCTGGATTCGAAATACTGACGTACAGTGACCCCGGTTACGTGCTGGCTGGTATGTTTCACTCTTCGGAAACGTGGATTCCAGGTCTTAGCTAATTCAGCAACAAAATCAGGATCGAGTCTGAGGATTAGGGCAACTCTGCCAGAAGTCATGCCGTGCACAAGAAGAGTCTTTGCGGTTTTAAGGATCGATTCATCCCTGCGTCGATTTTTGAAAAGACGCTTTAGTTTATCGCTTTTCACGGTTTGAAAGCCGTGATCTGTCTGGCTGTCACCAGCTACTTGCTCACACAATTCAATCCTCCATCATCAAAAAGGAATTGATTCCATTGAGAAATCTTCCTCTGAATAATCAGACACAGGTTCAGATTTTGAAAATCCAGATCGCTGTTCAGCTACAGGTGCAGCAGGTTTCACCACGCCAGACTCCAACACATCAGGCTTTTGTTCATTCTTACCGCTTTTAACTTTCTGATTTTTTGCGATGGTAACAACAGCCTCACCTTGCTGTGATTTTCCCGCATTAAGTTCAGTCAAAATGACGTCAGGATCTTTTACGGTATAGTCAGTGTAAGAAATTTCTTTGCTTCCAGGTTTGCGGAATAAGGTTGCAGTAATCCACCCCATTTTCACCAAAAGTTTGACCTTCTTCTGAACGGTTGAAAGGCCCATGCAACAGCAATCCGCAATGTACTGTTGGGGAGGACGGATCTCCCCTGTCGTCTTCTTCCACCCAAGCAGATGACTGTAGACAGCCATGATCTCAGGGCTGTTTTGTACACCATTAAAGCGCTTGATACGGGCGACAGGTATCGACCAGTAAGAAAAAGTGTCGATGGTAATCGGTTTGTCTTCATTCGGCTGCGGTAAAGATTCGTAGAGCTTAGTTTTTACTGTCTCGGTCATTGTTCTCTCCCTGTGGGTTCGTCTGTTTTTCGTTACGTTTCTGAATGTGTTTCGCTAGGTTCTGGCACATGTTGCGGATCATCCTAGGAACAGGCATCCCCAAACGATCCGATTCTTCACGTAGAATTGCGTATGTTTCATCGTCTAGTGACAGTTTCATCTCAAAATTCCCTCCGAATGCATAAAAGTCATCGCTCCTGCTATCGCGGATGGCGATCAGGAGTAAGAAGCCGTGTTTGCGGCGATTTCGTTTGGTGGCGTTGCTGCCAACGGGGTAATGCAGAGAATGATTATTCGGTTGTGGTCAGTTCTGGAATGGGTTTTCCGGTAATGCCTTCGAGTTCGCCGCCAGACTCAATGATCTTAAGCAGGAGGATCTGCTTATTCATGAGCCCGATACCATGAGAGGCGTAATAGACACGCCAGGCAGACAGCACAGGTTCGATGATCTCCATTAGATCCCTTCCCTTTGCTAACTCTGCTGAGTAAGGCTTCAGGATATCCCGGATGATTTTTGCATTCTTAGCCTGCTGGCGCAGACTTTTGATGATATTCATAGCTTCACGAGTTGCCGGGTATAGTTTGTCTGCTTTCTTGGAGCCGCCAACGCGGGTTCTGAAACTGCGAAGATTTACTAACGAAGTGATTTTGTTGTCGATTGCAGAAACAATCTCTGAGGCGGTAGCGTTCGAAAAGTCGAACAGGACTGGTTTTGTCATCTAATCTCCTATGTTGTTTTAATGTTTCCTTTTCTCAAGGTATGAATATATTATGTCATAAATCACACTTTTGTCAAGCTTTTTGTTGCATCACAGATAAAAGTGTGCTAGCAACATTTTGACTGGGCCGCATAATTCCATAAAGCAACATACAATGTCATTAGCAATTCGTGCTTAATTTAATTATATATATTGCATTCTTATTTTAGGTAGGAAATAATTCAAAGTTACACAAATAGCCTATGACGCGTTCTAAGCGATTCCAAGCCGTAGGCAGTACCTATGGGTTACCTCTACCGTTTAAATGCCGTGTAGCGTGTCTGATGCGCTCTGTGAGCCTCCTGTTATCTAGTCTTGATTGTCCGTTGTCAATCAACGGTCACAACAATCAAGATGAATCGGGGATTCACCGCATAGCGGCTTTGTGAAGTCTGAGGGGGGGAGTTACGTCGCGTTTAAAGCTCCTCTGCGCCGTGCTCGATCCACATTTGACTGACGCGCTAGCGCTTGTCTCCCACACATGCTGGCGGAGCCTTTGGGTTACCCGAATCCATGATTGGGATATCCACACACAGAGACAGACCAAAGGTCTGTTGATGGGTGGGGTTATCACAGAATGGGTAATGAGGGTTATAAGGTGTGACTGTTCACAGGCATAGCTTATTACCACACACAGATCTGAAGTGGCATAGCCACAGATGTATCATGCAGGCTTGCCTGCTAATTCTTTAAACACACTAGTGAACACCAGTTCACCCGGCCTTTGACCTTAAATTCCTTTAAGATCTTATAGGTGTTTTTATTAATGTTTTTATGATGCTCTTATACTACGTCTCTCAGAAGACACCCCCCCCTCCAGTAGAAGACACCCCCCCTCCAGTAGAAGACCCCCCCCCTCTGACAGAAGACACCTTGACATGTTCGACCACTCAGCCCTGCACCAACCAAACCATAAAAAAGCCTTTTTACTAAGATCTTTTAAAGATCTAGATCTTAGGTTTTAATTATCTTTATTGTATTATTCTTTATTATATCGTTGGACACCCATGTCCAGGGTGTGTGGTCATCAGTGTCCAGGGTTGGTCAATCTTTAATCACATCGTCCTTTGGTATATACAGGCTGGTTTACCACCAAGGAATAATGAAAATAAATCCCCGGAAATAGGCCGTTAATCAACCGAATTTCGTCATTAATCTGACCTTGCATCATGGCTCCGCCTGTCGGATGTGGTGACAGTTATGGTATCGGATACATAACAGAGCCAGTAATGGCACGGCCTCGTCAAATCTGTCACTCAGGGTGTGGCTAAACACAATCACCGATCCACCCTTCCATACCGAAAAAATAAAGTTTCTTCGTAGAAACAACTGAAAACCCTCCATTTATAGGCATGGAGAGTCCTCAGCGAGGCGCTGTGCTATCAGTGAGTCAGTCACGATTGTGTGGAGATAACGCCGCTACAGGCTTCTGGTATCGCCTATGGCGATTAGCAACAAGGTTGCTAACCCGACAACGGGTAATGGTAGAGCATACGGGGCTATTGGCGGGACTGCTTGCGCTAATGTGGGAAAAGGTACGAACGGCGACGGCCTAGCCGGGAGAAAATCGCCCGTTGGTGGATGATGTTGTGGACTGGTGACGGATATGAGAACTCACCTATAACTTACACAATATGAAAGTGTAATATAGCAACCCATTGATTCTTATAGATTGCATTGTGGATGAACGTCAAAGAAGTGTCTAAACGCTGTCTTATGCATCCTTTATGCACGTTCTATGCATCTGTGGTGTGTGTGCAAAGAGTTACCTTGCGATATTTTGAAATAATGGTTCATTTTTATTGACACACTCTCAGCCACGCCTAGCACATCAGCCCATACGCTGAGATATTTTCCGACACTGGAACCTGAAGAGTAACCCCAACTTTCATTTCTTTCCGGGCGGGGGAGCGGGTTAAATCACATATAAAAAATCCTTTACAATGATCACTTTATGATCAATATTTACCTTGTAACTTACATAACGAGATAACAGCGAGGGACGAAATGAAGAGAGTCGAGCCAGTCAGGGACAAAGAGAAGATCGCAGAAGTTGAGTCTCTGCTACGTAAACACAATACAAGCCCGATTTACGGTGATTTGTGGGTATTCCTGAACCAGACAGCGGCGCGAGTTGGTGATGCCCTCAGGTTACGTTATGCCGATTTTAACCACATAGAGGGGAATGTGTTAAACCTGAAGGAGCAGAAGACAGGGAAAATCCGCTCGATCATGCTGACTGCCAAAGCGCTTGAACTGGTAGCACAACGTCGTGCTGACAATCCCGGTCATGAATATCTATTTGAAGTGGACAGCAACCGGGCTAAAGGAAAACCGATCAGCCGTGTGACGGTCTCAGCCAAGTTTAAAGAGGCCGGGGATATGCTCAACCTTCACATTGCCGCCCACAGCCCCCGCAAGAACTTAGGCTACCACGCTCTAAAACGTGGGGTAAGTCTGCCAACACTCACTAAGCTGTACGGGCATAGCTCACAGGCTGTTACGCTGGCATACTGCGGGATTATGGAAAAAGATATCGAAGACGTATTCCAGACTATCGACTACTGATGACCGTTTACGATTTTGCTTTGCAAATCGCAACGCGACTACTGAGGATACTACTTTGAAGAAGTTTTTACTTTGTGCTTTGGCCCAGCTGCCAACCCTGACAAACGCCGGACAGATCACTCTGGTATTGGGTGACGAACAGGAGACTGACAACGCGAAGATCTGCGTATACAGCAACGCTAATTACACCGAAACCGTAACGATCAGACTGTCCGAACAGTGCAAATACACTAGGACATTTGAGGAGGACTAACGATTGACTAAGGAAGAAGAGCCGATCACCACTTTCATGTGGTGTGGCACAGTGGTGAAAGTGTACAGGCAAACGGTGAAGTTTGCAGGGACGACGATACAACGGCATTTATTGCCGTCCAATCTTAGAAGAGCAGTTGACCAACAAGTAACGTGTGATCTACGTAATCAGGTGGCAGGGGCCGCCAACCACCAAGAAGCCAGCCCCCACCGTATTCAACAAACCCAACGGAGAGTTAGAGATGCCGAATCAGCACATTATGGCGTTAGCGCTCGCGCTGTGCAACGCAAGCAACGGTAGAACAGTCCGAATCCCTGCTATGACAGGCAGCCAGCTACATTTGCTTATGATGTGGTTACAGGCTTTGAAATAATCGAGGGGGCGCAATGCCCCTTTCTTTATTTCCCTAACGCCATTTGGCTGGTGATTAGTTGGCTTCGCAAGTCCCGTAGTATTGAGACGCTAAAATGCCATCAGGATAAACCATACTCCTGCTATGCACCGACTCGCCGTTAGCCATCACGGTTGTAACCGTAACATTACCTACAGGTGTAGTTTCTATGAAAGAGTTTCCACTTACCCCATTGGGGACAGGTGTCACCTCCACAGAGCTAACATTCCCAGTCATGTAGACTTTGTTTGTCTTAGTGTCGATGATAAACGAGAAGACCATAGGGTTCTTTGCTTCATGAAGCCCCTCGTGATCACTGTATTTCGGGTAAACACATTTGAGAGATTGAGTCTCTGCCTGAACTTCAAAAACAGCAGCCCCCAGAATAGACAAAGCCAAACACTGGCAAACCAGACGATTGATCGCCATTCATAACCTCACGAACATCATTAATTTAGTCCTGCCAAAATACTCTGTGCACCGATTTTAGACAATAGAAGCCATAAAGCCCCGTTAGTGGTAAGGAGGCAAGCGGAGCCGTTAGGCGACTACATCAATGTTCAGAAGGATCACACCTTATCAGGGTGCTCGTGTACCGTTAGGAGCGTGAGCGAAGCGCTGGCAGAGCCGGATCTGTAGCTACCGGGGCATTACCACTATTCACCTGTTTACGCAGCCGTAAGGCCGCACATCGGGCTTAAATGCGTGTGATCAATCTGTTTCGGGAGGATTTAGAGACGTTGGCAGCGTCATCAGCTTCGAGTTGATAGCGGTTCGTGTGGACTGTTCGCGCCTTGTACCTGTTCGAGCTTTACAACTACAGGCCGCTACGTGCTAACATCCCTGAATAGCCACTGTTAACCATAGCGGCAACTGTTGGTCATAGAATCCCTTAAAAAAAGATCGTAGCTTGAGAGCTAAATACTCTGCAAGTTGTTGTTTTTAATGGGATTTGTTGTGTTGGTGCCGATAATAGGAGTCGAACCTACGACCTTCGCATTACGAATGCGCTGCTCTACCAACTGAGCTATATCGGCCCTGATAAGGACATGCCCACGAATGTGAACACGGGGTAGAAGGTTAAAACTAACCGGGCGATGCGTCAATGGCCTTGCGAATCAAACGCCTATTTTTGCATCATCCGGATTCAATTACGCACGAATCGTGTCGTCACAGGCGTCCTTGTACGCGGCAAGGAAATTCTATAACCAGCGGCGAACACGCTGCTCATAGCGTATCCATTCCGGCCCGAAATGTTTTCGCAGTTGTTCCTCTTCAAAATCAATATGTAATCTGGCAACCACCAGCATAAACAGCAGTGCAGCCAATATTCCAATCAGGCTACCAACGTAAAGAGCAAAAGCTAACTGAAGTCCACTCATTCCAAGATAGATTGGATTGCGGCTCCAGGCATAACATCCGCCAGTAACAAGCGTGGTCGATTTCTCTGCATGCAGTGGGTTTAGCGTCGTACGTTTCTTCCGCATCTGCCACGCGGTATGCAGTATCATCGCCAGACTGACGCTAGCCAACAATGCACTTATTACGATAGTCACCGCGCCAAATGTGAAACGCGGGATCGCCGTCAACGCATCCGCGATGAGGAATAATAACAGGATGAGTGGTGGTGGAAGCCAGACTCTTAATTTTGTCAGGAAATGACGCATGGCTGCGGGCAAACCTCAGTACCTGTTTGATTAACGCTGATATCACTATAAATACCCCGTTTAAGATACATAAACAAATGGTGCGTACTTCACTGTAGGACTTTTTACTTAACCAGACAGAAAGGCAGCGATGCAAAGACGCCCATACCAGAGGCGTCTGCCCCTGGTGTTCAGGAAAAAATCATGCTGCAGGCCATGTCAGCTCAGAGCACATACTCGTTTAAAGGTTTTACCCTTCATATGTAAAAACCGTGTCAAAAATGAATTACGTAGATAAAGGTGAATCCGACGCTGATTCAAACAAATCTACAGACTGCTGGTAATACCGGATAAAATCATTAAATGTCACTGGCGGTAGAAACTGATACCCCTGCAGATAGTCAACATTATTTTTTCCCAGCCATTGTTGCTGATAGTCATTTTCAACGCCCTCAGCCACCGTACGTAACCCCATAAGTCCTGAAAGGTGAGTAATTGACTCGAGCATAGGGATATATTGATCAGCCTCTTTAATTTCCTTAATGAAGCTTTTATCAATTTTGATTACATCAAGGTCTAACTCATTGAGATAGCAGAGATTAGCGTATCCAGTACCAAAATCATCCAAAGCGAACAAAACACCTTTATTTCGTAACGAACGAATAAGTTCTTTGATTGCAGGAGTGATCGTGAACGTCTGGTTCTCTGTTATCTCTATCATCAATTTTATCGGCAGACCTTGCGTTATCTCCATAAAATTAAGGCATTCCCAATAGAATACGGGATTATTTAAACCTGACGGACTGACATTAAAAGAAACGAACAGAGTTTTATTAATGCTTGCGCCTCCAGAGACCAGATTGCGCGCAACAGCGGTCATTAAATAGCTAGTTAACTCATTGATTAAGCCACTTTTTTCAGCCAATGGAATAAACTCTCGCTGAGAAATAGCATAGTTATGTCCCTGTGGCCAACGAGCCAAGACCTCAACACCACAAACATCGCCCCTGATATTCACGATGGGTTGAAAATAAGGAATGATCTCCTCATTCCTTATTGCCATACTCAGTCTACTAGTATCCGAAACATCATATGCGTCAGTGTAAACTGTATCCCCATTCACATTATTATTGATTATAGAACCTTCATTTAATAAATTATTTCGGGTTAAAAAGATAACAGTTTCATTAAAATTGGAAAAGCCGAGGCGAGCAGTAATTTTATCCCGATATCGATACACTGACTTAATTGTTAGAGAATTAGCAATACAGAAATCATGCAGTTTTTCTTTTGTGAATGATGAATACAGCATTTCTTCTTCAAATTCAGTCAAGTTAAAAGTAAACATCGGTGAATATTTATTGACCTCCACAACTTTGTTAGGTGCCAATAAACTCTCTTTTAATTGAGCGATCAGCTGCTCCGACAATTCCCCCCCATTGATAAAGGAATATTCTTCATATCCCCGATTAACAGACAGGGTTTCGCACATCCGCAGAACAATACAGTGTATGTTGATGAACTGTGTACTGTTTCTCTGAAGCCATTTTTTGACCAATAATAATGGCAACCGGTTATCGATCACCAGCAAGCAGGACGGATATTGCGACATAACTGACTGCGTGCCAGAAATAAATGTCCGTGCATCGATCAATACCAGATTTGGAAACCATGCTTTTATTCCTGAAAAAAGGAAAGTATCATAACTGAGCAGAAAAATTTTTTTCGTATTCATAGTTATCACCAACTTAAATTTATGGCATAGCAGGTCCCTCGCTCTATTCACGAGAGAATATACAACACCTTCGACCTCCAATAATCATAAGGCGATTCGTGATATAACTTTATCCATATGCCATATCACGTAAATTCAGAATTTATAATCACAGTTATCCATATGAGTATTCTCATCACACCGTAAGTTCCATTTAAAAATTGAAAAAGAAAAAACACCATTTCTTAATCAGTACAAATCCCTTTACTCACTTTCACTTCATTACAAAACAAAAAGCTATAAATACAAAATTTACAAAACATATAACTACAATGACCAACAGAATAACATATTATCGTAGTTTATGCTGACCGACAAACTAAGAGAGGATGTCGTAGATCTTGTATTAATAAACATTTCCGGCAATTTGCACGACATATTGTTTCATCGACTCTAAACTTATTGCTACATTTTCCATAGCGAGTGACAGTATAGGTTCAATATATAATCAGTGCATATTGGTTCAGCCCCCCCTAATGATCAAGATTTAAGCAACCCTGACCAACGGGTAGGTATTTCTGCAACGCTACGATAAATTTCCGGTTTTTTGTTTTCAACTCACTACTATGCCAGGTTTCCCCCGGTAACACATAACGCATGGTGGCTTCATCATCAGTTGAGTGACACCCCTGGTGTACGATAATTTTGAAAAAAGTATTCCCTGTGTTTTTCAACGTCCCGTTTATCTCATCAATGGTGTAGGCCAGGTTCATTTTCCTCGGACGAACGACCAATATGGTATCCATAGCGATAACCGGGAGAGCTTGTCCGCCTTTCCCTTGATTACGCTCGGTAAACAGCGTTATCGGCATTTCACGAAACAGTATTCGGTAATAGCGTTCTTTATCATCCTGCGGGCCACGATAGAAAATCTTAAAAAACTCACTTGCCTGCGGTGCCAGTGAAAAACGGAGCGGAGTAAACAAAAGTTCGCCTTCGGCAATAGCACTTCTGTTTTCACCTCCCGGTCCCGGTTTATCTATTTTAACTGCGCTAATACTGTACACGTTCTGTTTCTGGCTATCGTTATAGATTCGTTTACTGATAAATGATTTATCCGATGGCATCTCATAAATAGTCGACTCCAGGTAGACGGCCTGTGCGGAGAACACCGCCAGCCCGGAAAGCAAGGCCAATATCCATCTTAGCGCCAAACGACAGTGGCTCATGGTGTCACTCCCACCCAGTTCGCCGTCACTTTTATCTCTCCGCTGGCACTGACAACACCTTCCCAATCCGCACCGGAAACGGTCAACATCGAACGCGAATCATTCATTGGGAAAAGCAATTTTAAATCAGTCGCAAAGTAGCTTCCATCATCTGTATTATTTGCGTCCCAGGGCGTCTGTTGCCATTGTGCATCTCTCATGCTGATTGCCGCTTCACTACAGCTATTTCGTTTCTGTACCACGCCACCCGACTGACTGTTGTACTGAAGGAAGGCGGGAATGGGGACAGATAACCCACCTTGCGTAGAGGTGAACAGGCAATAAGGCACATTGTTTATCGTCGTACTTTCCCCAATAACTTGTGCGGTAATGCTATCAGCCTGACGAGGCCCCGAGACCGTCACGGTGTAATCCATCTCAATCGGAGCGGTCTCGCCAATTGTGCCGCTGCCGCTTGCCGAGGTGCTGTTATCCGATGAGATAATACTGATCCCATATTCCTTAGGAACAATATTGAGCTGTAGCGAAGGAGTAAACTGGTAATACCCCGACTCTGGCGTCACGCTATTTGTAAAAGCAAATGTAAATGGTTGGCTGTTGGTGATACTGACGCCACGATCCACCATATTTTTCAGGAATGTTTTCGACAGAAAAACATAGACATACTCACCACTATTACTAAAAACATTATAATAAACCGACGTCGAGCTAAAGTTAGTCCAGGTTTGACCATCACCAGAATATTTTATTGTGGCAGCCGCAGGCGTAAAACCGAGCAAACCGCTATCCGCGTACATACGAATACGTAGTGAAGCCGTCAGATTGCTGGTTTGATTTAAATTATATGAAATCATCTTACAGATAACGCCATCTTCACGACTGACCACACCCAGCTCACAATAACCACTGTCTTTAGTGATGCTCGGGGTGCCATCACTGGCAACCCATAACTCCTGAAATGCATTGGTAGAAACCAAAGATAAATGACCTATTTTATTTAATGTATAAGGTCTGATATACCAATTACCGCTGCTCTGGTCTTTACAACGTTGCCCAGCCGCATAATCATAGTCAATCGTGGTTCGACAAAAATTAAGGTTATATGTCTCTGCGCTTCCGACCGACATATTGCGGAAGTATTCATACGCCGAGTCTGTCAGCGATGCAAAACCATAGTACCCACCGGCGATTCCGGATCCGGTTGCTTTAGTGTGATAAAAACCAAATTGATCGGTTAGCTCGGCAGCAATATAGCCAGAAGCTGGACAATTAGCGCCAGTGGTACAACGAATCCCCCGAAATGGTTCACTGATTGGCGAATTTTCAATCCACATATCCTTGTAATATGTGGTATTGGCTACCCAACCAACGATACCCATATATCCCAGGCTATCCTGGTCGTTTCCATATTTTACCCAGGTGTTCGACCCACTAATGCGAGGATCGAGGGAGGACGGGGTAATAAAGTATTCGTTATCAACATTGTTTTCTATAAACAAATAGTTGTTGTTGACCGCCGCCTGAGTGGAAGCCGAGAGTGCCCAGGCGGATGGAGATAACGCGGCAAAGACACAGCCGAGAATAAGGGAAAGAGATTTATTCATTATTAATACCTTATCGTTGTGCCATCGTGGTTTGCGTTGCACATTTCACATCGCCAACCCACGCAGCGCCGCGTGCTTTTTCCAGATCCAGATCGGCTTCACATACCCTGCCATTGGCAGAAATTAACGTAATAACTGGATACTTTTTATCAATATCGATAGCAAACTCACCTTTTGCATCCGTACGTGTTTTACCGATGTGGTTATGAATATCGGTATTTGCAGCCAACTGTCCATCGGGATAACGAATGCGACCGAATACGGTGACCATGCTTTTCACTTCAGGGTTGATAACTCCCACGTTACCCGGATATAGCGTCAGCTCCTGTTTGCGTCCTGAAACAATATCGAAGCTGTCCTCAGAATTTTTATCATTGAGGATTTCCAGCTTGTACTGAGCATAGGGCGGCAGTGCAATGAAATTTGATTTACCGCTGAGACGATAATTGCGGTTATTAATCTTCGCAGCCAGTTTTCCCTCGCCGGTCAAATCTGTTTTTACGATAACGCCAGAACGCTGTCTCTCTTTACTCAGACCAAAGTCTTTACCTGCCCATGCCAGAGAACCCTGGGAAGAGAAGTTCATATTGGTGGAGTTGTCAGCAGAACGCGTTACCGATACGGTGCCAGCGTTATATTTCGTGTCATAACTTAGATTGCCGTTTACCGAATAATTATTGTCGTAATACTGTTCACCACTCAGACGCGTTGATGCCGATAATCCGACCGATTTAATCGGCCCTTCAGCATACTGTTTTCGTGCACTGAGATTACCCTGGGTGCTGCCATAGCGATCTCGGGAGACGCCCATGCTCAACCAGGTCGCCAACGGCAACGATAAGTCCAGGCTGACATAACGTTCCTGTCGCCCATCGTCATTTCGGTTGTTGTAGTAATAACGCTGAATTCCTGCACGTAACCCAATCGTGGCATACCTTCCCGAATAGAGTGTCGTGTTGTAATCCAGATTACGGTATTTATTGCCTGAGTAACGATTCTCCGTCTGACTAACAGTGAGTGAACCACCATGAGGAATAAACTTTCCGAGGTTAAGAGTTCCGCCAATGGAATAGTTATCACGCTCCTGCATAGGCAAGCGATCGCCAATTTTACTGTCTTCACGAGATGCCCAAAGGGAACCATATCCCTCAGGGACATTGAGATTAATGTTACTGATGTTTCGCCATGATGAATCGTTCGCTACCAACATCTGATTGCCAATACTGACGTATTCATTCACATTCAGCGTGACATCCGTTTCATTAACCGCATTGTTATCAAAACCGTAGATCGTTGATTTCAGGCCCAGTCCCGACAATATCGCCAGCGTCACCGATGCGGCCCCCCCGGCAATCCAGGTCTGCTCATTACCCAAATCCTGATAGTGGTTACGCTTATAGCTCACCCGATCATAATCCAGCGAACCACCAAAAAACTGCCATGAGAGCTGATGAACTCCGGCAGCTTGTTGGCGAGCAAAGATCTTATTAACCCGGCTGACACGACTATTAATTGTCCGCCCATTGACCACGATATCTACCGTGACGTCGTACACACCATACGGAAAGCGACTGGTATCAATTTCATAGCTGCCCATATTAAAGTTCTGCACGCTGAGCAAACGTCCATCGCGGAAGACATGAACCTCACCAGCGGCTGGCAAAAATACGGTAATCGGCGTGAGTGAAAGCGCGGTATTCTCAACAACCGTACTTCCTTTGTTCCCGTAGCTCGCACCGTAAATTTTCCCACCATTCAGCGCATTCAGGCTGGCAATAGACTGGACATTCCATGTATCAAGCATCCCCAGCGCCAGTCGATACCCTTCATAATCGCGCTCATACATCGCACGATAAAGTTTACTGGTACCATTGCTGTCACCGATACCGTAAAACGAACCGTTAACATTAATGTGGTGCTCCCGCAGCGATGTTGTATTGTCCATCGTCAGATAGCTGCGGGTACTGCTGCCATTTCGGTAATCGTTGTAGTAGGTACCAAAGTTGTAGTTCAGGACGTTAGACAGAGTTTCAACGCTGGAAGGCCCAAGCAAGCTACTGCGCGCGACAATCGCTTCAGTTAACGCATCTTTGCTGACAATCATCTCCAGGTGAAATGATGAGACATTAAGTTGCAGTCGAGCATCATCTGACAGTTCAATATTCGTATTATCGTGAAACTTTACATCACGGATTTTTTCCACTAACGCGCGGGTTTTCTCGGATAACACAGCATTATTGGGCAATTCAGCAAGAGTCAGTGCTTTAACTGTAATATTGCCATCAACAAGCGAAATCACCGCATCGGCAATTTTTTGCTGACTTTTCTCATCAGTCTCGTTGTAACGGATATAAACCGGCACCGTCATTCCCTGCTCCAGTGAACGGGCGAAAGCGCTGGGAATAACGTAATTACCCACTTTTACTGGGGCTGCATGTGAAGTTCCTGGTGTCAGCGCAAGAAAAAGACAAATGCTACCGCCAACAATATATGTTGTTGTCATATGCATCCTTACAATCCGGTATTTTTATTTTTCCCGTACAGATGGCTGCTATTGACCATCACTTCACTGTAATAAACTGCTTACCGTGCCAGATACCGATGCGTGAGCGGCTATTACTAATGTCGGTGAACTGCAGTTTTATTTTTGTACCTGGCATAATGTAATAACGTTCACGACAGCCCCGCCCCTGATCGCGAGCATTATCTTTGCAAGCCCCATAGGCGATTACTCGAAATGAAACATTGCCAGTATTGCTAATAACATCACCATTACGGTTATATTCAAAACGCTCTTTTCGCGGCGCAACGACCAGGATTGTGCCAATTTCTGCTGACGCTGTCGCAACAGCTAATTTATTGGCCCGGGTTTCCGCGCTCTCGGTGACTGGCTCATCTATCCATTGCAGACGATAATAACGCTCGACATCATCAACTGGCCCTTTATAAAAGAAGCGAAAAACATCCTTTGCCTGACCAGGCAGAATTAGATTGGCAGGCGTAGAGAGTAATTCCCCGGAATTAACGGGTTTTATTTCGACTCCGCCCGCTAAAGGTGATGACAGTTGTTTTACCGATACGCTGACATAACGAGCCGAATCTGTCGTATTAGTGATTTCTTTCGATAATGAACTCTCAGTAGAAGTCATTATCGACGTGATATCACCGACGTTAATTGCCCAGCTGGAAAAAGATATTACCAACCCTACCAACATTGCTGCCGGTAAATATTTATTCATGACACCATTCCTGATAAGTTCGGGAGAAGTTCTCCTCCCGAACTTTTATTTCTTAGGCGGACGGAGTCGTCCAGGTTGCATTGAACTGTACTTTTACATCCCCAGTCCAATAGCCGTCTGGCAGTGCAGAGTAATCCGTTACCGGCGTGCTACCATCAGAAGTCGCAGACGCAATGGTGAATTTGAAGTTGGATTGATCGCTGACGCGGTCAGCACCGTTGTAAGCGCCATCAGCCATCAGGCTTTCAAGACCAGAAGTCGAGCTGGAATTTACCAGGACAGTATCTGATGAATTAGTCAACGCGGTGCCATTCCATGCCACCCCTACGTTCAGGGTAGACGCATCACCACTGGCGTTGGTCAGAGTATTGCTAATAATCTGAGCGGTCAGTTCAAAATCAGTTGCCGTTTCCTGGCCCTGAATAGTCACATCAAACGCGCCATCCTGGGAGTTGAAGCCATTCAGACCTTCCGCATACTGGAAAGTCAAAGAGTTCAGCGGAGTGACGACCAACATGCTGGTGGTATCTTTTGTTGCCGTCGCGTCCCACGAGGCCGTTGCAGAAGCAGTGACATCTGCCATTGCATTTGCCGCAACAAATACAGACGCCAGAGAGGTCACTAATAATAATTTTTTCATTTTTATCTTCTCCTAAGAACAAACTCACCACCGAGTCTTATTATTAAGTCACTCCAGCGGTTCCATTAATTGCGAGCCAGAATTGCCGCGCCCAAAAATTATCATTTGAATTAAGTAACATCTCAACAAACCCTGAAACGCAAAAATTACAAAAAGACTAAGAATTTTCCCACCAAAACGATAATCTAAGAAGTCTCCTAAGTTTAATTTACTTAAATAACACCATGAACCAGAACTATCACCCAAATAAATAAGACAAATCAAACAATTCATCTTTTTTATGTTTTTGATAAATATCAAAAAGATCATACAAATACCACGAGAGCAAAACCCTTACAAAACATAAAGATAATTAACACCTCCATAGTTTCTCTATAATGCTTATTATTTGTTGCAATTATGCTAAATTTTTAACGCCGCAAGAAAATTCTCATGATATATCCATTTGCGAGGGAATATTCTTATAAAAAAACATTCACCTACAGAAACTACATTCTAATTGATAATTATTTGACAAAATTAAAACCAGGAATTTTCCATATAAAATGAATATTCCTGGCTTATCAGGAGAGATAATGATTATCGTTAAATAGAAAATTAGATAAAACGTTTTAAACCAAGATAACTATTAATAGTTACGGTACGTACCCTATGTAAGGTAATCAAATTCTGCTGTTCAAGAGATTTTAATGAGCGGCTAACGGTTTCAATTTTAAGATCGAGATAACTGGCAATTTCCTCGCGAGAAAATGGCAAGCGAAGCGTCGTTTCTGGCCTGCCGATGCGCAAATGCATCTCGTAAAATTCCACCAGGAAAGCCGCGATCCTGGCCTCAGCATGTTTATTCGCATAGCGCCGCAGTTTTTCAACAATGAATCCATTATCCCTGCAGAGAAACTTGATGACTGCGGCAGCAACCGAAGGCTCCTTCTCTGCTACCTTGAACAACCGCGCAATATCAATGTGGCAAACTTCCGCAGCCGTTGCCGCCTGGATAGTTGTCAGGTACTTCCCCCCTTCGACAGCATCCAGCGCCATGATATCTCCCGGAACATAAAAGCGGCTGATAAAAACGTTATCGCCACATTCCACGCTGGACTTGCAGTACCCCTCATGGATAACAAAAAGCATATCCGCGGTTTCATCCTGCCGAGCGAGTATCTCCCCAGCTTTAAACCGCCTTCTTTTGTCTATTAATTTGTATTGATTATCACGATCAATCGCCGCTCCCTTTGGGCACAGCGAACAATGACGGGGAGGAAACGGGTTGCCAAGCGGCACAACAGGAATGCTAAGTTTGTGAATATCCGATTTCACGCAACAACTCCTCATAAAAATGAGATTGATTCTAATAGATCGGGCCATGGGAACAATACGTGAAACGAAGACCAGGAAAATTCATGCAGGCAGGGAAAATTCTGTGATACGCCGCCTTTCTGGCGTCAGAGAATGCATAGGTCAGATCCAGACTGGTGCGGATGATGTTAAAAACGCAGGATAAAAAATGCGGCAGCGGGGTGAAGGTTAGTATTAACTGGGTGAAGCCTTAATAGCCTTTTAAATCAGATGGCTATTATTGCATCACCCAGTTTCAATTACGCACGAATCGTGTCGTCACCAAAGCCAACCCACTTGTATGTGGTCAGTGCTTCCAGTCCCATTGGGCCACGAGCGTGCAGTTTTTGCGTGCTCACCGCCACTTCCGCACCCAGTCCGAACTGGCCGCCATCGGTAAAACGAGTAGAGGCGTTTACATACACGGCAGAAGAGTCCACTTCATTCACGAAACGGTTGGCGTTGCTGAGCGTGCGCGTCAGTATGGCGTCCGAGTGCTGGGTACCGTGTTCGCGAATATGGGCGATAGCACCATCCATATTTTCGACCACCACAACGTTCAGATCCAGAGACAGAAACTCGTTATCCAGCTCTTCCGGTTTTAGTGGCACCAGTTTGGCAGGGCCATGCAGAACCTGCATCACAATTTCATCACCGTGCAGCGTAACACCGCTATCCGCCATCTTTTGGCTTAACGCAGGCAGGAAACGCTCAGCAATATCCTGATGCACCAGCAGAGTTTCTACAGTGTTACAGGTGCTTGGACGCTGGGTTTTGGCGTTAACGATAATCTTCAGGGCCGGGGCGATCTCCGCGGTATCATCAACATAAATATGGCATACGCCAATACCGCCGGTGATGACCGGGATCGTCGACTGCTCACGGCACAGCTTATGCAGACCCGCGCCACCGCGAGGGATCAGCATATCGATGTACTTATCCATCCGCAGCATTTCAGCGACCAGCGCGCGGTCCGGGTTATCAATTGACTGTACGGCAGCCGCGGGTAAACCGCAGGCTTCCAGCGCCTTTTGGATAACAGCCACGGTGGCGGCGTTGGTCCGGTAGGTCTCTTTCCCACCGCGCAGAATCACAGCATTGCCGGTTTTCAGGCACAGGGAGGCAACGTCAACGGTGACGTTTGGACGCGCTTCATAAATCACGCCAATCACGCCCAGTGGGACGCGACGACGCTCCAGACGCAGACCGCTATCCAGCAGGCCGCCGTCAATCACCTGCCCTACCGGGTCGGCAAGATTACAGACCTGGCGCACATCGTCAGCAATCGCTTTCAGACGCGCCGGCGTCAGCGCCAGGCGGTCGAGCATCGCTTCGCTCAGGCCGTTGGCTCGCGCCTGCTCAACATCTTGTACGTTAGCGCTGAGGATGCTTTCCGTTTGCGCTTCCAGCTCATCAGCAATGGTTTCCAGTACGCGATTTTTTTCGCGACTGGAGAGCAGCGCCAGCTTGTATGACGCGGCTTTGGCAGCAATGCCCATTTGTTCCAGCATATGCCTGTTCCTTAACGGGTGATCATGTCGTCGCGATGGACAGCAACCGGACCGTATTCATAGCCCAGGATGGTGTCGATCTGTTGTGAGTGGTGTCCGGCAATACGGCGCAGCGCGTCGCTGTTATAGCGGGTGACGCCGTGGGCAATATCGCGCCCTTCGAGATTGCAGATGCGGATCACTTCACCACGAGAAAAGTTACCTGTCACGCTTTTAATGCCTTTTGGCAGTAATGAGCTGCCGCGTTCCAGAATTGCTGCGGTCGCGCCCTCATCGACGGTAATCTCTCCGGCAGGCGGAGCGCCGAAGATCCAGCGTTTACGGTTCTCCAGTGGAGAGGCTTGAGCATGAAAACGCGTCCCAACGGAAACGCCTTCCATCACGTCGCCAATCACGCCCGGCTTGCTGCCTGCGGCAATAATGGTGTCGATCCCGGCGCGGCACGCGACATCGGCTGCCTGCAGTTTTGTTCCCATGCCGCCGGTTCCCAGACCCGAGACGCTATCCCCGGCAATGGCGCGCAACGCATCATCAATGCCGTGCACGTCTTTAATCAGCTCAGCCTGCGGGTTGGTGCGTGGATCGGCGGTGAACAGCCCCTGCTGATCGGTCAACAGCAGCAGCTTATCGGCACCGGCCAGAATTGCCGCCAGCGCGGAGAGATTGTCGTTATCGCCGACTTTAATCTCAGCGGTCGCTACGGCGTCATTCTCATTAATGACAGGAACAATGTTGTTATCCAGCAGCGCGCGGAGCGTATCGCGGGCGTTGAGGAAGCGCTCTCTGTCTTCCATATCTGCACGCGTCAGCAGCATCTGCCCGATATGAATACCGTAAATCGAGAATAGCTGTTCCCACAGTTGAATCAGTCGGCTCTGCCCGACCGCCGCCAACAGCTGTTTCGAAGCTATCGTTGCCGGGAGCTCCGGGTAACCAAGATGCTCACGTCCGGCGGCAATCGCACCAGAGGTAACGATAACAATACGATGCCCTGCGGCATGGAGCTGCGCGCACTGGCGAACCAGTTCTACGATGTGGGCGCGGTTCAGGCGGCGGGATCCGCCCGTTAACACACTGGTGCCAAGTTTTACCACCAGCGTCTGGCTGTCACTCATGATTCTCTGCCATTCAAAATTGGGGAAAATGATATCAAACGAACGTTTTAGCAGGACTGGCCCCGGTTGCCAACAACCAGCGCACAAAGCATGAAATTTTATTGCGCAGGATCAGCAAGCGTAGCGGCAGATTTTGACGCATTTATTACAGAAACAAAAAAACATCCTTTTTTAAAAATATTCTTACTTTGTCATAAAACGTTCATTGCCAGACGTTAAAAACCCTCCTGTCTTTTAACGGGGATCACACCCAGTGAATATTAGCGCGTACTTTTAATCAGGAATGAAAATGAAAAAGAGCACTCTGGCATTAGTGATGATGGGAATTGTTGCGTCGGCATCCGTACAGGCAGCGGAAGTGTATAACAAGAACGGTAATAAGCTGGATTTGTACGGCAAAGTAAAAGCCATGCATTACATGACGGATTATGACAGCAAAGATGGTGACCAAAGCTATATCCGTTTAGGTTTTAAAGGTGAAACGCAAATTAACGATCAACTAACCGGTTATGGTCGTTGGGAAGCAGAGTTTGCCGGCAATAAAGCTGAAAGCGACTCTAACCAACAAAAAACACGTCTGGCCTTCGCCGGTGTGAAATTAAAAGATTTTGGCTCGTTTGATTATGGTCGTAACCTGGGCGCGCTGTATGATGTGGAAGCCTGGACCGATATGTTCCCGGAATTTGGTGGCGACTCCTCCGCACAGACCGATAACTTTATGACCAAACGCGCCAGCGGTCTGGCAACTTACCGTAACACCGACTTCTTCGGCGTCGTGGATGGCCTGGATCTGACCCTGCAATACCAGGGTAAAAACCAGGATCGCGATGTGAAAAAACAGAACGGCGACGGTTTTGGTACTTCTGTTACCTATGACTTTGGCGGCAGCGATTTCGCGGTGAGCGGCGCTTATACCAACTCCGATCGTACCAACCAGCAGAATCTGCAAACTCGCGGTACGGGTGATAAAGCTGAAGCCTGGGCAACCGGCTTAAAATATGATGCTAACGATATTTATATTGCGACGTTCTATTCTGAAACACGCAATATGACGCCAATTTCCGGCGGCTTCGCCAATAAAACACAGAACTTCGAAGCGGTTGTTCAGTACCAGTTTGACTTTGGTCTGCGTCCGTCACTGGGTTATGTGCTTTCTAAAGGGAAAGATATTGAAGGCGTCGGCAATGAAGACCTGGTGAATTATATCGACGTGGGCGCAACGTATTATTTCAACAAAAATATGTCCGCGTTTGTTGATTATAAAATCAACCAGTTGGATAGCGATAATAAACTGGGCATCAACGATGATGACATCGTTGCTGTCGGTATGGTCTACCAGTTCTGATATAGCATAAAAAATGCCGGATGGGGTTGCGCCGCCATCCGGCATTTTACTGTTCATTATGCCGTTAACTTAACCGGTTCATCCTTAAAGTCGTCAGCAGGTTCCAGCGCCAGATTCAGCGTCGTTAACAAGCCACGTAATTTTTCATGGAATTCACGTAAGGTGTATTCCAGTCGCTCTACCACTTCAGTCTCTTTCACCGGCACCGCCGTCCAGTTACCGTCTTTATCAAACAAACCAAACTGATAGCTGTACGTGAAACGTTTTTCCTGCGCCTCCAGTTCCATCCACCAGCCCCAGAACTCGCGTTTCTCAGGGGCGGGTTTCACGTTGACGCAAACAGCCAGACAATCGAAAAAAAATCGATTATCTTCGCACTGCCCTTCCCGGATGTACGGGCCAAGCGCGGTGAATTTCTTGATCAATCTACTTTTCGGATGCCCACTCGGTAACGTCATTACGATCTCCTTAGGTGAAGCACCTGTTTTACCAAATCGCTAAAATTTAGCAAACTTTTAACACAATCTCTGATTGATCCAACCGGTTATTTCCTGCAACCCTTTGTCAAAATTGCGATACACCGGGTTGAAGGGGATCTCCAGTAGCTTACCGTCTGAAGATGAAGATGTGATTAAACGTGACTCTTCTTCCGGGCTAAACGGATCGTTCTTCCAGAATCCCGAGAGCATTGGCGTCGGGCAGCGTCGCCCCAGCAGGCCCTGCACTTTTAATGAATAGCGATTAAGCTCAACGCGCAGCGCTTCATCGGAGGCGTCGTGCATCCCCAGGCGGCTAGCCAGTACATCAAGGTACATTTCCGGGACGCTCGCCTGACGCTGCGGGTCGCTAAGCAGCGCATGAACCACAGGCCCCAGACAGGCCACCGCCTTCAGACGCGATGATTCCAGATACGCCAGGCGTACCGCCACGTTAGCGCCAAAGCGGAAACCGAAGGCTGCCACGCGGGTGTGATCCACCCAGGGAACATTAGGCAGCGCTTTTAATACATGCTGATGCAGCAGGCTGGAATCCTGAGTCAGTTTCCATTTTGACGAGAACCCAACCGACGGCATATCCAGCGTCAGCATGGCTATACCCCGTGGGGCAAAATAGCGCTCATACAGGGTGTAGTAATCCGTTTGCATGGAATCGAGGCCACCACACATCAGCACCGTCGGGAACGGACCGTCACCTTTTGGCATATGTAAGAAGCCGGTGATCGGCGCACCGCCAGCGACGGGAAACTCCATCTCACGCAGCGTGCCCGGCAATCGCTGTGCGGCCTCTTCATAGGCACGATTCGCCAAAGCCTGTGCCTGCTCTGCCAGCTCATCGCCTTTCAGGTGTGGGTAAGCGGCAATGTTGTACAACGTAGACGCATGCAGCCAGTGGCGTCCGCTCACCTGCGGATCCTCTTCCATAGACGCTTTCTGTTGCCAGTCCATCGCCTGCTTCGCCCACTCATAGATCCAGTTCCCACCGCGATAGCCGATAACCGTATCGTAGAGTTCTTTATCTGTACGCTCGGCTTCGCTCATCACGATACGTGCCTGCACCTCAAGGATTTCGCGCGGGTCGACGCCGCGCCAGATCCACATCAGGCGATTCACCATGCGATACCAGTGCGGAATGGTTTTGCCATCCAGGGCAGATTGTACGGACGGCTGCGCGCCGTGATTAAAACGACGAACCAGTGTTGACGTTTCAGGGTGTTTGAAGCGGGGTTTAAACAGGACTTCGCTGAGGTTAGCCTGTGACATGATTGCAGCCTCCATGAGTACTCACTAAGGCATAGTGTAACCTGACACAGCACAAAAAGAACAACGCCCGGCAGTTGCCAGGCGTTGAAAACTTTTTAGATTAGCGACCAGAGATCGGCGGGACGAACACTACGCCCATATCCCACGGCTGCTCAATCCAGGTATCCTGAGGGATATCAACAACATAATCATTCACCAGCGGGCGACCAGCCGGCTTAGCGAAGATAGTGACGAAATGCGCTTTAGGATACATTTCGCGGATCGCAACGGCGGTACCACCGGTGTCAACCAGGTCATCGATTACGATGAAACCTTCACCGTCGCCTTCGGCACGCTTCAGCACTTTCAGTTCGCGCTGGTTGTCGTGATCGTAGCTGGAGATGCATACGGTATCGACATGACGAATACCCAATTCACGCGCCAGCAATGCGCCCGGCACCAGACCACCACGGCTAACGGCAATAATGCCTTTCCATTGTTCAGAAGGCATCAGGCGGCTTGCCAGTTTACGTGCATGGATCTGCAACATGTCCCAGGTGACGACGTATTTTTCGCTCATGTGAAGTGTCCCAGCCTGTTTATCTACGGCTTAAAAAGTGTTCGAGGGGGAAATAGGTTGCGCGAGATTATAGAGATCTGACGCACTAAAAACCAGTGTTTCGCGGAATCCGCGCCTCTTTTTGCATGCTTTATGCTAGCCGTCAGCGGAGAAAGTGGTATTCTCAATCGCATCGCGCAAGCCTGACTTGTGGTGTTTTTAATTCTGCTAACCCCGTGGCCTGCAAGCAAGTTTTGTAGGACATCGCCAAGGAGACTCAACGTGTCTGAACTGTCTCAATTATCCCCGCAACCGCTATGGGATATTTTTGCCAAAATCTGTTCTATTCCTCATCCGTCCTATCATGAAGAGCAGCTCGCTGAACACATTCTGAGCTGGGCCCAAGAGAAAGGTTTCCACGTCGAGCGCGATCAAGTCGGTAATATCCTGATTCGCAAACCCGCTACCGCAGGCATGGAAAACCGCAAGCCGGTCGTTCTGCAGGCGCACCTGGATATGGTCCCGCAGAAAAACAACGACACCGTGCATGACTTCACTAAAGATCCTATCCAGCCTTATATTGACGGCGAATGGGTGAAAGCCCGTGGCACCACGCTGGGTGCGGATAACGGCATCGGTATGGCGTCTGCGCTGGCCGTTCTGGCTGATGACAGCGTAGTACACGGTCCGCTGGAAGTGCTGCTGACCATGACCGAAGAAGCGGGTATGGATGGCGCGTTTGGTCTGCAGGCTAACTGGCTGCAGGCAGATATCCTGATCAACACCGACTCAGAAGAAGAAGGTGAGATCTACATGGGTTGCGCAGGCGGTATCGACTTTACCTCTAACCTGCCGCTGTCCCGTGAAGCAATCCCGGCTGGATTCCAGAGCTTTAAGCTGACGTTAAAAGGCCTGAAAGGCGGTCACTCCGGCGGCGAAATCCACGTGGGTCTCGGTAACGCGAACAAACTGCTGGTACGCTTCCTGGCGGGCCACGCTGAAGAGCTGGATCTGCGTCTGGTTGATTTCAACGGCGGTACGCTGCGTAACGCGATTCCGCGTGAAGCCTTTGCCACCCTCGCCGTGGCTGCAGATAAAGTTGATGCGTTAAAAGCGCTGGTCAACACCTATCAGGAAATCCTAAAAAACGAACTGGAAGCCAAAGAGAAGAACCTGGCTCTGCTGCTGGATGCCGTAACTCAAGACAAAGCCGCGCTGACCGCTCAGTCTCGCGACAGCTTTGTGCGTCTGCTGAACGCCACCCCGAACGGCGTAATCCGCAACTCTGACGTCGCCAAAGGCGTGGTTGAGACCTCTCTGAACGTCGGCGTTGTCACCATGACTGACGACAACGTTGAAATTCACTGCCTGATCCGTTCCCTGATCGACAGCGGTAAAGACTACGTGGTGAGCATGCTGGATTCACTGGGTAAACTGGCTGGCGCGAAAACCCAGGCAAAAGGCGGATACCCAGGCTGGCAGCCGGATGCTAACTCTCCGGTTATGCACCTGGTTCGTGAAACCTATCAGCGTCTGTTCAACAAAACGCCGAATATCCAGATCATCCACGCTGGTCTGGAATGTGGTCTGTTCAAGAAACCGTATCCGGATATGGACATGGTTTCCATCGGGCCAACTATCACCGGTCCGCACTCCCCGGATGAGCAGGTTCATATCGAAAGCGTCGGCCATTACTGGACGCTGCTGACTGAACTGCTGAAGTCTATTCCGGCGAAGTAAGATTCTGCGCTAATTGCCGGATGGCGCTGCGCTTATCCGGCCTACACGCTGGTTTGTAGGCTGGATAAAGTTTTTACGCTGCCATCCGGCATGCACGCTGATTTGAAGGCTGAATAAAGTTTTTACGCTGCCATCAGGCATGCTCGCTGGTTTGTAGGCCGGATAAGGCGTTTACGCCGACATCCGGCAATTGTTCTGAGTCACAGCCCCAACAGTAGCTGTCTTTCCATTTGTGGATCCAGCAGCGTGACGTGTAACCCCACCAGCCTGACACCTCGCCCTCCCCTACGCTCGTCCCAGGTCTTGCGCGCTGTCGTAATTAAGTCATCTTTATTTAAGCGCGGCCAGACGTGCTCCTGCGTAGTCTGCTGAAAATCATTAAACTTGAGTTTTATCCCCTGGCGAGCGATCAGCAGATCCGGCTTTACCTTTGCCAGACGCCGTTCCAGTTCGGGATAGAGCCGTTCAATTATCGCCTCACACTCCGACCACTCGTGAATATCTTCCGCCAGCGTACGCTCCACACCGACGGATTTACGCAGCCTGTCGTTGTTGACGTCCCGTTCGTCAATCCCTTGACTGCGCTCCCACAGCACGCGACCAAACTTGCCGAAGCGTTTGAGCAGCATTGCCAGGTCGTATTTTTGAACATCTTCGCAGGTACGTAATCCCATTGATTCCAGCTTAGCGGCGGAGACTTTGCCAACGCCGGGAATTTTGCCTAACGGCAATGTTCTGAGAAATTCAGGAACATCGGCAGGGGTAATCACATATTGCCCGTTGGGCTTGTTGAGATCGGAAGCTATTTTTGCCAGAAATTTTACCGGCGCAATCCCGGCGGAGGCGGTGAGCTGCAGCTCGTTAAAAATTGTCTGGCGGATTTCCTGAGCGATCAGCGTAGCTGAGCCGTGGCAGTGGGTGCTGTCGGTCACATCCAGATAGGCTTCATCCAGCGAAAGGGGTTCTATCAGCGAGGTATAGCGAGAGAAAATAGCCTGAATCTGGCGAGAGGCTTCTTTATAGGCCTCGTAACGACCAGGTAATAAAGTGAGATGCGGACACAGCTTTAATGCCATTCCCGTTGGCATTGCGCTACGCACGCCAAATTTGCGCGCCGGGTAATTGGCCGTGCTGATGACCCCCCGACGTTCACGACTGCCGCCAATAGCAATGGGAATGTCGCGCAGGGCGGGGTTGTCGCGCATTTCCACTGCCGCGAAAAAGCAGTCCATATCGACATGTATGATTTTACGCATCGTTTGTCTCCCACATTACTGTTTAAGTATACAGTATTTTTATGTTGTGAGAAGTCTGGTTGTACCTAATGCTGGGCCATTCCTGACCCATTATCCATCCAGCACGAATAAGACCCAATGAAGCGCAGTAACCAGCAAAATACGCCAGTGTCTGACTGCCTTTAAGCGCAATTTTCCGTATAAAGAAAAACTAAAGTGTAAACGCCGCACGAGAGACTTGCGAAAAACTCTCTTGGTGCTAATGTGAGCGCTCCAGATCCAGATTTATCCGATTTGGGGAATCTTTTTGCCGTCCTGGCGTGTGTGATCGTTTTATCAAGGAATAAGCAGTATGCGTAAAATCGCATTTTTTCTTGCGATGCTTTTATTGCCGTGCGTTTCATTTGCCGGTTTGCTGAGCAGCAGCAGCCCGACTACGCCTGTCAGCAAAGAATATAAGCAGCAATTAATGGGCTCCCCCGTTTATATCCAGATCTTCAAAGAAGAGCGAACCTTGGATCTGTACGTCAAGATGGGCGAACAGTATCAATTGCTCGACAGCTATAAGATCTGCAATTATTCCGGCGGCTTAGGGCCGAAACAGCGTCAGGGTGATTTCAAAAGTCCGGAAGGATTTTACAGCGTACAACGTGGACAGCTGAAACCGGATAGCCGCTTCTATAAAGCGATTAACATTGGTTTCCCTAACGCCTACGACCGCGCACACGGTTATGAAGGTAAGTACCTGATGATCCACGGTGCCTGTGTTTCCGTCGGCTGCTACGCAATGACCGACAACGGCATTGATGAGATTTTCCAGTTTGTGACAGGTGCTCTGGTGTTCGGGCAGTCCAGCGTACAGGTTAGCATTTACCCGTTCCGCATGACCGATGCCAACATGCAACGCCATAAGTTCTCGTATTACAAAGATTTCTGGGCCCAGTTAAAGCCGGGATACGATTACTTTGAACAAACACGTAAACCACCGACCGTTTCCGTCGTCGATGGTCGTTACGTCGTCAGCAAGCCGTTGAGTCACGAAGTGGTTCAGCCGCAACTGGCATCAAACTACACGCTCCCCGAGACAAAATAATGCCCACTCGCCTGGCATAATCTTTTGCCAGGTTTCATTGCCGGTTAACGGTTGAGTGGCAATCACGGTGACCACATCATTGGGTGTGGTCTCTGAGCTAAAATCGATTTCCACGTCCTGATCCAGCAATGTCGCCACGCCAAACGGCGCACGACGCGTGATCCAAAACAGGTTGGTCGAACAGAAGGCCATCACATAGCGTCCGTCAGACAACAGCATGTTGAAGACGCCTTTCTCCCGCAGCTCTCCTGCCAGCATTGCGATGTATTTAAACACTGCCGTCATATTGCCCGGCGTGCGCGGATAACGCTCCGTCAGCTTATGGAGCAGCCAGCAGAAAGCTTTTTCGCTGTCGGTTTCCCCGACCGGGCGGAAATTTCCGGTTTCCAGCGATTTATAGCCACTGAGCTGTCCATTATGAGCATAGGTCCAGTTGCGTCCCCACAATTCGCGGGTAAAGGGATGGGTATTTTCCAACGCCACTTCGCCACGGTTCGCCTGACGAATATGGGCAATCACGGAACAGGATTTGATGGGGTAGTCTTGTACCAATTTGGCAATAGGCGAATTAAAGCTGGGTTGCGGATCTTTAAACGTACGGCAGCCCTTACCTTCATAAAACGTAATACCCCAGCCGTCTTTGTGCGGCCCGGTCCCTCCGCCGCGCTGAACCAGTCCGGTGAAGCTAAAGCAGATATCGGTTGGCACATTGGCGCTCATCCCGAGCAGTTCGCACATACATCACCTACCTTAAAACCGTGAACTGCCTGATGGCGCTGCGCTTATCAGGCCTACGTGGCGCTCATGTAGGCCGGATAAGGCTTCAGCCACCATCCGGCAATCGTCTTCTTATGGTTTAACCATCTCTTTTTCGATCAGCTGGATCAGAATATGGATCACTTTGATATGAATTTCCTGAATACGGTCAGCGTAGCCAAAGTGCGGCACGCGAATTTCGATATCCGCGCTGCCCGCCATTTTTCCGCCATCTTTACCGGTCAGGGTGATCACTTTCATCCCTTTCTCACGCGCTGCGGCAATCGCTTTAATGACGTTACCGGAATTACCCGAAGTCGAAATGCCTAACAGGACATCACCTTCACGACCCACGGCTTCTACATAGCGAGAGAACACATAATCGTAACCAAAATCGTTGCTGACGCAGGAGATATGGCTAACGTCAGAGATTGCGATAGCAGGGTAACCAGGACGGTTTTCACGATAGCGTCCGGTCAGCTCTTCGGCAAAGTGCATCGCGTCGCAATGGGAACCGCCGTTACCGCAAGAAAGCACTTTACCGCCCGCTTTAAAGCTGTCTGCCAACAGAACCGCCGCGCGCTGAATGGCGTGAATATTGGCGTCATCTTTAAGAAAATTAGCCAGCGTTTCCGCCGCTTCGCTCAGTTCGTTACGAATAAGATCCTGGTACATGAGGATATCCTTCAGCATGAATGTAAATGACAAGATGCAGTGTACCGGATAGCGCTACCAGCGAGAAGTACAAGCCACAGGAATGGTCATAATGACTGCAAGTGAATCATGCAAGGAGAATATTTTATCTTTGAACAGGGTTACGTTCACCTTATGTTCATCGCTACTCTGATATCGCTATTTACGTGAACGTGCAAGGGTGGCTCACCGCCACCACCCTTGCAACCCGGGCTCCCGGCGGGAAAATCGTCGCTATGCGATTCATTCGTCTTATTCCGTCTGCCTTTCGGGTCGGGGCCGAGCCTGCATCCCTGCAGGCCATCCCCTCCGTCCGCATCCCTGCGGACGACCCCGGTCAGCCGTCAACGCCTCATCAATTTTCAGCCGGACCGAGGGTATCGCTTCAACTCTCTTAATTTCAGGTGTTTCTGTTTCGCTGTTTGAAAAAACGGCGGCGATGATCAGGTGTGGGCTGGTCCGGCTGAAAATTGCCGACGTGTTTCCGTAAGGCCGGGAGAGCCAGCATGGATGCTGGCTCAGGGCGCGTTTTGCAGGGACGCTACCTCGCGCCCGGCCCGGTAGCCTGAAGGAATAAGCGGAGGGTATTGCGCAGCAACAATTTTCCCGCCAGGAGCCGGGATTGTTAAGGGTGCAGCGATAGCACCCTTAACACGTTCACAAATATTGGTGCTGCAGAGTGGCGATAAACGCAAAGTGAACGGAACAATTTCTCAGAATTAACACGTTCATTACCTTAACAACGCATGTTGATATTTCCTACTACAGAAAATTATCCAGACAGGAATGGCTACGGCTTTTGATTTTTTGTGCCGGTTAAAACAGCAACAATGTGAGCTTTGTTGTAATTATTTTGTAAACACATTGCTAAAAGAATTTACATCCACTACAAACATATCATCACAAGTGGTCAGACCTCCTACAAGCAAGGGAGCTTTTCGTTATGATGATTTTGAGTATTATCGCTACGGTTGTTCTGCTCAGCGTTCTGTTTTATCACCGCGTGAGCTTATTCCTCAGCAGTTTAATTTTGCTCGCCTGGACGGCTGCGCTTGGCGTGGCTGGCCTGTGGTCAGTCTGGCTGCTGGTTCCTCTGGCCATTATCCTCGTGCCGTTTAACTTTACGCCGATGCGCAAATCCATGATCTCTGCGCCGGTGTTCCGCGGTTTCCGTAAAGTCATGCCACCGATGTCGCGTACTGAGAAAGAAGCGATTGATGCCGGTACAACCTGGTGGGAAGGTGACCTGTTCCAGGGCAAGCCTGACTGGAAAAAACTGCATAACTATCCTCAACCGCATCTGACCGCTGAAGAACAAGCGTTTATTGATGGTCCAGTGGAAGAAGCGTGCCGCATGGCGAACGACTTCCAGATCACTCACGAACTCGCGGATCTGCCGCCGGAACTGTGGGCATATCTGAAAGAACACCGCTTCTTCGCGATGATCATTAAGAAAGAGTACGGCGGGCTGGAATTCTCAGCATATGCTCAGGCTCGCGTTCTGCAGAAACTCTCCGGCGTTTCCGGGATCCTGGCGATCACCGTTGGCGTACCTAACTCATTAGGCCCAGGCGAACTGCTGCAACATTACGGCACCGAAGAGCAGAAAAATCATTACCTGCCGCGTCTGGCTCGCGGTCAGGAGATCCCATGCTTTGCTCTGACCAGCCCGGAAGCAGGCTCCGACGCAGGGGCGATCCCTGATACCGGCGTGGTTTGTATGGGCGACTGGCAGGGCCAGCAGGTGCTGGGTATGCGCCTGACCTGGAACAAACGTTATATTACGCTGGCGCCTATCGCCACGGTACTGGGTCTGGCATTTAAACTCTCTGACCCGGAAAAACTGCTGGGTGGTGAAGAAGATCTCGGCATTACCTGTGCGCTGATCCCAACCTCAACGCCGGGTGTACAAATTGGGCGTCGTCACTTCCCGCTGAACGTGCCGTTCCAGAACGGTCCTACCCTCGGTAAAGATGTGTTTGTACCGATTGATTACATCATCGGTGGTCCGAAAATGGCCGGTCAGGGCTGGCGCATGCTGGTGGAATGTCTGTCTGTAGGACGTGGTATTACCCTGCCGTCTAACTCGACGGGCGGCGTGAAATCGGTCGCAATGGCCACCGGCGCGTATGCGCACATTCGTCGCCAGTTCAAAATCTCCATCGGCAAGATGGAAGGTATTGAAGAGCCCTTGGCACGTATTGCCGGTAACGCATACGTGATGGACGCTGCGGCATCACTGATTACCTACGGCATTATGCTGGGTGAAAAACCGGCGGTGCTGTCGGCTATCGTGAAATATCACTGTACCCACCGCGGGCAGCAGTCAATCATCGATGCTATGGATATCACTGGCGGTAAAGGCATTATGCTTGGCGAAAGCAACTTCCTCGCCCGCGCTTATCAAGGTGCGCCAATCGCCATTACCGTTGAAGGTGCCAACATTCTGACCCGTAGCATGATGATCTTCGGTCAGGGTGCGATTCGCTGCCATCCGTATGTTCTGGAAGAGATGGCTGCGGCACAGAGTAACGATGTGAATGCGTTCGACAAGCTGCTGTTCAAACACATCGGTCACGTTGGCAGTAACAAAGTGCGCAGCTTCTGGCTTGGTCTGACGCGTGGCTTAACCAGCAGCACGCCAACCGGCGATGCGACCAAACGTTACTACCAGCACCTGAACCGCTTGAGCGCCAACCTGGCCCTGCTTTCAGATGTGTCCATGGCCGTACTGGGCGGTAGCCTGAAGCGCCGCGAACGTATCTCCGCGCGTCTGGGCGATGTGTTAAGTCAGCTGTATCTGGCCTCTGCGGTACTGAAACGTTATGACGATGAAGGCCGTAATGAAGCGGACCTGCCGTTGGTTCACTGGGGAGTTCAGGATGCGTTGTACAAAGCGGAACAGGCGATGGACGATCTGCTGAAAAACTTCCCGAACCGTCTGGTCGCGGGCTTGCTGAACGTGGTTATCTTCCCGACCGGTCGCCACTACGACGCACCGTCTGACAAGCTGGACCATAAAGTCGCGAAGATTTTGCAGGTTCCAAGTGCTACTCGTTCTCGTATTGGTCGCGGTCAATATCTGACGCCAAGCGAGCATAACCCGGTTGGTTTGCTGGAAGAGGCGCTGCTGGATGTCATTGCAGCCGACCCTATCCACCAGCGGATCTGTAAAGAGTTGGGTAAAAACCTGCCATTTACCCGTCTCGACGAACTGGCGCACAATGCGCTGGCGAAAGGGCTGATTGATAAAGATGAAGCCGCGATTCTGGTGAAAGCCGAAGCGAGCCGCCTGCGCAGTATCAACGTGGATGACTTTGAACCCGAGGAGCTGGCGACTCAGCCGGTAAAGCTGCCAGAGAAAGTGCGTAAAGTCGAAGCCGCATAACGATATACGCACAACGTTTAGCCCCGCTTAATGCGGGGCTTTTTATTGCCACATTTTCATTAATGCTCATGCTACAGTGTCAAAATGTTGTTCAACGAGGAGCCTCGATCGTGCCTGGTTTGAAAATTACTCTGCTGCAACAACCCTTGATCTGGATGGATGGCCCGGCCAACCTGCGCCATTTTGACCGACAACTGGAAACCGTCGCCGGACGTGATGTCATCGTGTTGCCCGAGATGTTTACCAGCGGATTTGCCATGGAAGCGGCAAATAAATCGTTGCCGCAAGAAGAAGTCGTAAGCTGGATGCGCGTCAAGGCGCAACAGACCAACGCCCTGATCGCGGGCAGCGCTGCTATCCAGTCTGAACGCGGCCCGGTAAACCGCTTTTTTCTGGTTGAGCCAGAAGGTAATGTGCATTTCTACGACAAGCGCCATCTGTTCCGCATGGCGGATGAGCATCAGCATTACCAGGCGGGTGACGCGCGCGTTATTGTTGAATGGCGCGGCTGGCGCATTCTGCCGTTGGTCTGTTATGACCTGCGTTTTCCGGTATGGTCGCGCAATCGCAACGATTACGACCTGGCGTTGTATGTTGCCAATTGGCCTGCGCCGCGTTCGCTGCACTGGCAGCTTCTGCTTGCCGCACGGGCGATTGAGAACCAGGCTTATGTAGCAGGATGTAACCGCGTGGGCACAGACGGTAACGGGCATCATTATCGCGGTGACAGCCGGGTGATTAATCCGCAGGGTGAGATTATTGCCACCGCCGAGCCGCATCAGGCCACACGCATTGACGCCGAACTGTCACTCTCAGCGCTGCGCGAGTATCGCGAGAAGTTTCCCGCCTGGCAGGACGCCGACCCGTTCACGCTATAACTATCGCCTTCACTCCCGCTGCACTACGTTTCTTGTGGCGGGATTGTTTCACTCCGTAACCAACCGCAAAACAAATTCGCGTGGCGACATGCGGTGAGCATCGTATTCTGCAAAGGATAATCACTCGTAACCAGCGAGTGGCAGACAATGTCGATAATTTCCTTATCAGGATTTCAATAATGAAGAACTTCTTACGCATGACTTTGCTGGCGGCTACCTTAGCGGGCGCTTCTTTTAGTACGCTTGCAGCAAACGTATCCAATGTTCCTGCTCCAGCTCAGGACCCGGTCGTTCAGCATCTTAAGCTGACCAACGACCAGGTGGCGCAGATTAAAAAACTGCACCAGCAGCTTGAAACCAACGTAAGCCAGATTTCGGTGAAAGATGTTAAAGACGGCGCGTTGATTGACGTCATCAAGTCCGGGAAATGGGATGAAGCTGCCGTTCAGAAACAGCTTTCTGCGTTCAGCAACATCGAACAGCAGGCGCGTTATTATCGCGTAAAATACTATTTTGACCTGAACAAAGTGCTGACCCCAGAACAGCGCCAGCAGGTGCAAAAAGATATCGCACAGACGCTGAGCGAGTAATTGTCAGAGCCTGAGTCAGCAATGATTCAGGCTTTTCGGTAAAATTTCCTGCTCAAATAGAAAGCCCTGTACAGCATCTGCGCCGCTCATACGGCAAATGGCATAATCCTGTGGCGTTTCAACTCCCTCAATGACAACCCGTTCACCCAGCCCACGAAATTGATTGACCAGAACCCTCAACTGCCACTCCGATGTTCTGAACTGATGAAACATTCCGCTTTCAATTTTGATGGCATCGAAACGGATGCCCGACAGCCGCCAGACAAAAAATAGCTCAGGAGAAACATCATCCAGCCACACGCGAAACCCGTGACGCACCAGCGTTTTTACGGCAATGCATACGGCCTGCTGCTCTGCCTTATCCAGGCGCATCATGGAGCCCGGATCCTGAATTTCAATAACAATCCGCCCCTGATGCACCTGCTTTGTGAGACGCGTGATCCATGACAGACTAGTCAGCATCCTGACGGATAAATTCAGCGAATAGCTTCCAGAGAGGGCCAGCACCCGCTGCATTTGCCATAGAAAAAGCTGCTGTTTTGCCGCAATGGAAAGGTGCTTGAAAAACAGATCCAGTGGGAGCGGTGTGCGTACCTGGCTTAACACCTCACAGACATCCAGCGATGCGTCATCAAAAAAATGAATGCGCTGCAAACGGATCCCGGTGATCCGCAGCAATTCGGCGTTGCGGGGAAGTTCTGGCACATAACGGGCCTGTTCACTGAATCTGTTCATATCATTCCATTATTTTATTAAAAGG
This sequence comes from Citrobacter freundii complex sp. 2024EL-00216, assembly GCF_043945515.1. Lineage (NCBI taxonomy): Bacteria > Pseudomonadati > Pseudomonadota > Gammaproteobacteria > Enterobacterales > Enterobacteriaceae > Citrobacter > Citrobacter freundii complex sp. 2024EL-00216. The sequence goes on from NZ_JBIMRA010000019.1 coordinate 50,819, forward strand.
ACGTCGTGCATTCTGCAGCCACGGGATACGGCGATCGTTCGGGTATATCAGGCAAAAGCGCGTCGCCAGACGATGCGCCTCGACCAGGTCGCGCTGTTGCAACGCCAGTAAGATTTGCGTGAAGGAGACATTAGGGTCTGGGTGAACGCGCACATAATCAGGTGCCCAGCGGCGAACCGCTTCCAGCCAACGTGCGTCCCGGGTACGCTGATACCGTTGTAGATATCCCATCTGGACATCAAACCGATAGCGACTTGTAAGAAGCCAGCCTCCGACAGGGAGCGGTTCGGCAAGTTGCCACTGCGTTGACTGCCTCTCCGCCAGCGTCAATTGCTGTTGCGTGTGCAGCGTGAGAAGCAGCAATGGCGCGACGGTCAGTAACGAGATAAACCCTGCCGCGCGAATCAGCGACGTCGACGTAAGCGCCAGGCGTATTCCCGTTCGCGCGTTGTCTGCACATCGAAGCAGCAGGATCAACAGCAGCCAGTGTGGCGTTGACTGCCTGACGGGGTATTCCGTCAACATATGAATAACCACCGGCAGTGCCGCCACCAGGCAGGCGCGACGCCAGCAATTACCGTGCAGCCAGAGCCATAAACCACCCGCTATAAAACAGAGTGCCCCTGCCAGCCCAACCAGACCGCCCTCCACCAACCACAGCACAAGTTCGTTGTGCGGATGCGAAATGCTGCCCAGCCCCAATGGCCCCGCGCGTTCGAGAAACACGGCAGCAAAACTGCCCACGCCCCACCCCATCCACGGACGTTCGGCAAATAATGCCAGCGACGTTTTCAACACCGTCCAGCGCACTTGAGAAGTCGTCAGATGATCGACCGTGACCACAGACAAAAAATGGCGGGCCGTGGCCCCTATCGCTACGCCTAACGCCAGCGGCAGTAGAAGCAGCAGCAGCGTGCGCCGTTGCGCCGGGAAAACCGCCAGCAGCAGCACTTCACCGATTACCAGAGACAGGTAGCCGGTTTGCGACTGAGATTCATGCAGCACAAATCCCATCATTACCAGGCCTATCCCAATGGCAATTCGATACCCGCGGTGCAGACGTAAAAAGAGCGGTGCTGACAGCAGCACACCGCATGCCGTGAAGCTGGCTATCAGGTTGACCTGCTGAAATATCCCGTAGGGTCGCGTACCGCGCCGCCAGGCAAACTCCCAGTATTCAACGCCCGGCAAATGCCAGTACTGATAGACAAACGCCAGACATTCAATGACGCACGCTCCCCATAGCAGAGCCAGCAGTGCCGTTAAGGTGTTTGCCGTGAGCGGAATTTGTAATGTGACCAGATAGACGCTCACACCGCCCAGTAACGCCCCCGCCACCAGCAGTGCCTCGGCCTGCCAGACATCAGGCGTTAGCAGGCAAAGCAACGTCAGGATAAACGCCCCGACTGTAAAACCCGCAGCGGGCACAGTGATGCGCCAGCGTTGACGAGGCACCAGCATCAATACGCTTGCAGCCAGTACAACAGCGTAGATCCAGCTCGTAATATTAAGCGGCAACGACAGACCGCTGCCGCCGTTGTTCGGCCAGTAGAGATGCATGGCCCCACACCAGAAAAACAGACTAATACCGAGCAATAATTTCTGCGCAGGCAGCGGCGCAATGCGATTCAGTACGTTCATCATGCTACTGGTAGTTCAACGTCCAGGTCCCGCTGGCGCTGAACGGACCGTATTCGAGAGACTGATTTTTTATCGCCGATGGCTCCGCTGCGACCCACGCCAAGAAATTCAGCGTCATCGAGCCTTCTGTTATCTCTTTAACTGACGTGCTCTCATCAAGGCGGATTGCCGTGCCGTCTTCTTCGCTCATCCCAATCCCGATCCCTGACGCGCCGCCTTGTTCACTGCTATCCAGCGCCAGATGATCGGTCAGCTCCGCATCCTCACGACCGCTGAAGGTAACCGAGATCCCACGGAAAACCTCAGGGTTGCAGTCGCGTAACTGGATGCTGAATTTTTCCGGCTTACTGCGCCCCGAGAGATAGAGATCCTGTGTCGCGATTTGCTTGAAATCGACCTCGATTTTGTCGCCTCCCGGTGCAAGGCTGCAGGCCAGGGCTCTGATGGTGCCGTGAAAATACATATCGCCGCCGACCAGTTTGGTGTCGGCCTGCGCCATGCCACCTAGCAGTAACATACTGGTCGCGAATAACGCCGAGAATCTCATGACATCCCCCTACTGAAACTGCGCGACAACGGTGGCAGAGGCTTCAAATTCACCTTCTTTCACGCTTCCCACGCCCGGCTTTGCCACCGGCGCGGCGGTAAGATTCCAGTCGCCCTGATTCTGGTAAAACCCCTTCACGTTGTAGAATTGATTGGGCACAACGGTGCCACCACTTTCGTCTTTAAGCATAATGCCGAGATCGTCGCGCTTTTGTCCGCCGCTCAGCGTGCCAAGGAGATTACCGTTAAACCCCGCCGTGCCTGACGCCGTGGTCGTTTGTATACCAAGATTAATGTTCAGCGCGCCCTGATCGAAGCTCCCGCCTTCACAGACCACATGTATAGGGACTGACTTGCTGTAGTTAGTGCCGTTGAGCCGGGCAGCGGATCCAGGCAGATCGCCAAACTCAATGCTGATTTTGTCTCCCCGGTTGAAGGTGCATTTGTCCGGGACGGTAATTAGCCCGGATTTAATCACCACGCGAGAAATCGCCGTGGTTGGCGTAGGTCCCGCGCTTCCCATGCGCCCGGCCACCTCCACCAGCGACTGGGAAGTGATATTGATGCCATTGATAATGGGTTTAGTGACAATAAACGTCACTTTCCCTTTTGAACCACTTTCAACGTTAGTCGCTCGCGTGTAGCCCTTACGCTTTTTACAGCTGTTGTTGCTGTTGCGGTTTGAAACGTTGGTAAAAGGCGCCTGCACATATTTTTTATAGCCCCCGGCAACCCACACCTGAACTTCCACATCCAGATACTCGTTTAGCCGAAAACGGTTCGCCCCCTGATTTGAAGGCGGCATCGTGGTTGTGGTGGTGTAGTAAATTGGTGCTCGGGAGATGTCAGCCTGTTCGCAATAGAAATTCACCACATACCAACCGCCCAGATTCCATGGGAACGGCTCCGTTCTGCCACCCACGTGGTTTTTGCTGACATCCAGCGAGCTCAGTTCAATATCGTACTGATGCGGCGACCCACCTTCCGGCTCACCTTCTCCCTGTGTAAATGCCTGCCCGGCCAACGGACAGCCTGCCAGCACCACCCACAACAGCGTTTTACGTAATACGCTCATAGATACTCCAGCTTAAGTCTGACCAGACCGTTAAATTCTCCGGCGGTCACCTCTCGCCCAAAAGATTCCAGCGCGGCAAGAAAATGAATGGCGTTATCGCCCGGTTTGAGGATCCACATGCGTTGCGGTTGGTTCAGGTGGATTAACTGATTACGTTCAGTCAGTAGCCGGATGCCCGCGCCGCGAACATCACCACGAATGCGCCCCAAATCGCTGTTTTCCGGTGCGCCTTCAGCCATTAGCGTCATCGAAACACCACGCTCCACCGTGCTGTGCGCCAGCTCAGGCATCTCACTGGTCTGCCCGGGGAAATCCCTTAAGGTATGACCGGAGCCCTTTAAACAGCCATTCAGATACAGCGTGACCAATACCGGATCGCTGCGATCGCCGCCCTGGCGAAATCGGCCGGCGGAAATATCACCAAGATCGATAGTCTGATCGCGGGAGGCCATATCCAGCACGCACGGCGAAACGAACACCCGACCATGAAAGCGGACGTTGCCATACTCGCCGGACACATTGCTCATATCCTGGCGACCGCTTGTGGCCTGAACCGAGCAGGCCATGCCCGCCATCAGCAGAGCGCAAAGCATCTTTTTCATTTACGAATCCTGTTACCGGGGCTGTTGCTCCATCGGCAATGCTTTACACACATTGCCTGTGCAGCTGAATTTCAATTCGGGATGACCGCCAAAATCGTTCACATACATCATGCTGAACTGGCTAACGCTGCCGTCGGCCACGCTGAAATCGAGAGAGGACTTTGGTGAAACCATAATCCCAGGGAAGTCAGTCAGCCTGTCGCCGCCCTGCGCTTCAGGCTTGCGGCTTAAGCCGATTAAGGTAACGAAGTACGGCGTTGGGTTATCCACACTCCAGCGCTGCCCCTGCTTATGAAAGACCAGTTGGTTTTGCCACACGGCGCCCGGTGTTTCCGGCACGATGGCGGTCGGACGGTAGAACAGTTTGATGCGCGACTGCATCGCCAGTTGCAGTACGTTCGGCTTATCCGGCTTGGGCGGAATTTCACGCACATTCAGGTAGAACAGACTTTCGCGATCCTGCGGCAGAGCGTTAATACCGCTGGTTTTTGTCACTCGCGCAATGCCCTTTTGCCCGCCGTTAATCCGTTGCAGCGGCGGTAAAACCATCAACGGCGAGGTAATTTTTGTTCCATTAGCGTCTTCCACCCACGACTGAGCCAGAAACGGAATGCTCGGACTGGTGTTGGTTAAGTTCGCGCTGACAGATCGCGCATCACCAGTGATGATCAGACGGGTACGGTCAAGTGCAATACCCGCCCATGAGGCGTTGATCTCTGCAATAAAAAGCAGACCGCAGACCACGGGTTTGAGCCAACGCTGCACGGAGTAAAATGCTTGATTTTTCATGACAAAATTCATTCAGGTTATTGATATTATTCACAAGGCAACAGCACGTTACCTTCCGGGTTGATTTGTTGCGGCACCTGTAAGTGACACTGCGCGCGACCGCCCCAGGCAACAGAAAGACGCTCGGCTGGATTCACACCCGCAATCCAGGCCATGCCGTTTTCCATCACCATGGCGACGTTGACACCGTTGGCGTTAAACACTTCGGCACCAAACGGCGGTACCGAACCATCTTTCAGGCGCAGCAGCGCCATCATTTTTTGCCCCTGCGCCACGGCGAAGCGCTGATAACCAATCGCGCCTTCCGTCAGAGTGTTGGTGACAATGGCTTTAGTCGCGGAAATGTCCTCGTCCATTGCGTCCACATCGATACGGGTATCAAAGCTGTGATAGCTGACGACGTCCGGTACGACGGCAATACCGAAGCGGTTTGAGTGCGCCTGTTCGCCGTTCAGCGGTACATTCGCCACACCGTCGGTATCAACCATCACCCTGGCGGTATTCATCGACGCCTGGCTGTTGTGTAGTGCCGCACCATGACGCGTTGCGGTAAAGCCGCCGCGCATCGTGCCGCCAACGGATAAATAACGTGATTGCTGCCAGCTGACGTTAGATTCCAGTTCCGCCATCATGCTGCGATGCTTGTAGTAGCCATCAAACGCGGTGTGCCCTTCACCGGAAACCCCTGCGCGCAGTCGCCATGGATTGTTACGGTCGCGGTTATCGGAATACGAAACCATCTGACTGGTCTGGCTGCCGCTGTTTTGCACTTCATAATCCATTGAGCGGCCATCGCTCCATGGCACCGAAATGGACAGCGAAAGGCTGTCGTCCCGTTTGCCCTGATACTCAGAGCGGTAAGCGGCAAGGTTGGCGCTGATCCCCTGAATGCCTGCGAACGAAAAGCTGTGTCCCATCGACACCCCGTAACGATCCTGAGAGCCACGATCCCAGTAATTCTGGTGGGTATAGGTCAGGTACAGCGTGGTCGCTAATTGCGGGTCGTCAGCAAAAAAGGTCTTGTTACCGGTGATGGTGTACATCTCTTTTTCGTTGCCGGCGCTGTTGTTATTTTCATACTGCTCGTCGAGGAACTGCGAGAAGGTGCGGAAGTTACGCTGTGAAAAACGGTAACCGGCAAAGGTGATGGCGCTGTTGTATTCATCAAAGGTTTTGGCATAGCTGAGCTTAAAGGACATCCCTTTTTGTTCAGCCTGATGCTTCACTCGGCTCACGGATTGCGTCGCATCAGCCGACAGCGCGCCCAGCCAGCTCAAATCCCGCCCAATCCCCATCGACCAGGCGTTATAGCGATCGCCAGTGAGCAACGCGCCACCGTACAGTGACCACGCATTGCTGACCCCCCATGAAAAATCACCGCTATAAAATGCAGGTCCCTGGACGTCGTGGTTATAACGCGATGGCTTACCGACAGCGGCGTTGTAACGAACATAGCCCGGGCGCGTCAGGTAAGGGATATCTGCCGTATTGACCTGAAAGGTTTGTACGCTGCCATCCTGCTCTTCGACGCGAACATCCAGCGTGCCGCGTACCGAACCGTGTAGATCCTGAATATTAAATGGCCCTGCTGGAACAGTGGTTTGATAGATAACACGCCCCTGCTGACTGACGGTGACCTTCGCATTACTGCGGGCGATGCCGTGCACTTCGGGCGCGTAGCCCTGCAAATTCGGTGGTAGCATGCGCTCGTCGCTGGCAAGGTTAGCCCCCGTAAATCGCACTGAATCAAACACCTGGGAATTCAGATATATTTCACCGACCGTCAGTTTTGCAGCCTGCATAGGTAACGGGCGATAGACATAGATCTGATCCCAGTCGATACGCCCACGATTTTCATCCGAAGCATAATTGGCCTGATACTGACCACGAAAGCGCCACGCGCCGAGGTTAAAGCCCGTCTGTCCATAACCAGACAGTGAGCGGTAATGATCGCCACCTTGTTCGTAATGTGTGGCCTGGCCCGAAACGCTGTAGTCGAAAATCAGTCCCGCGACGCCGTTATCCCAGCGCTCCGGCGGCGTCCAGTCTGGATCGGTATATTTCATCCATGCCTGAGGCACGGTAATGTCCAGTACGCCTGCGCTATTATTCAGCACCACACCCGGCAGGCGGGAAATGTCATAGCAGGTCGCGCTAATCGGATGAATATAGGTCAGCGCCTCTTCTTTGAGCGCCAGTAATTCGAGCTGTTGCGGCGTCAGGCACGCCATGGATTTATGCGAGTTGGCAGGATCAACGATATAACGGATCGACTGCTGAGGAATCTCCTGGCTGTTAATACGAACATCCAGCAGATATTCTCCGGGAGTCACAAAGTTGCCTTCGGAAAAACGCTGTAAATCGACATTTTGTCTGTCACTGGCATCCAGGACGTCAGTATTAAATTCAATAGACTCATCCGCTTCAGCCCATGAAGAGGCACAGACCAGAGCAATTAAAAGCGCCAGACGTTTTTTATCTGTTTTCAGCGTGATCATTTTCGTTCGCAAACCTTCAGATACCCGAATTGCTGTGCAGCTCAGAGATAATTCACAACAAAATGCGTGACTGCAGTAAATTCACCAGACGTCATTCTTCCGTCGCGGGAGATCAAATAAGCCGTAAAATTGAGCGTGTTTTTCCCGGGGTTAAGCGCATAATCCGGTGATGGCTCACCTAAATGAATTTGCTTGCCTTTGCCGTCATATATTTCTATCGCTAAATTTTCAGTTTCCGATTGCACGCTCAGATAATCAGGATTGTCACTATCCGGTGCGCCGGAAAAGGTAATATTGGCGCGTTGGAACAGATTCCCGGGGTGTTGAGAATCCCCTAATGAACATCCCAGCAAATGAATACTGAAATCATGCGCAGATACTTTTTCAGGTTTTCCGGAAATATCTCTGGCTGAGAGGTCATCAAATTCAACCAGCAGCGACCGGTCGCGTGGATCGACATAACAGGCAGCCTCAATAATATTTCCCCGCATGCGCATTTTGCCGGGCGTACTGACAAGACGATGGGTGTCAGCCAAAACCCATGCAGGCGATATGAAGATAAAAAGCAGTAAAATACGCCATCCAGGCATCACCGCATTTCCTTTCAGTTATTCGCAGGAAGGGTTAAGCAGGCGCATAATTGCGCCCGCAGCAGATCGTTACTGATAATCGATCTGGAAATTAACGGTAGATTCGAAGTCACCCGGGGTTACTGCTGCGGATGCGTTGTTGGCCTGCAGATAAGCAACGAAATCAATGTCGGTTTCGCCATCGGTAATGTTGACCTGAGATGCGGCTTCGCCCCATTTCACGTCCTGGTTACCACTGTCAATCATACCGATGCCCGCGCCCTTTGCTGTACCCGAGGTAAATGCAGCCAGCGCATTGTTGTCGGTATCAATCGTTGCCGGGGTGTAGGTTACTGTGGCGGTTTTCGCAACAGTTGTATCGCAGCCCTGCAGAACGATTTTGGCATGCTTAACACCAGCACGTTGGTTGTCTTTTAACTGAGAAGTTGGGATCTCACCAAAATTAACCTGCACCGGGCTGGATTCTGGGGCCAGACCGCATGCGGAATTAACCAGAGAACCAGTGAAGTGAATTTTACCGTTAGTCGGTTCAACATTTTTTGCAGCGAAAGCAGAAGATGCAGTAAAAGTCATTCCCGCCATCAGCGCACAAGCCACAGCCACGTTTTTCATTTTCATATTACTACTTAACCTTATATCTGTTTTTTGGTTATTCCGACGATCTATTTCCACAGACAATTTATGCAAGGGAAACCCTGATCTGCAGGTGGTGGAAGTGCATTTCCTTGAAAACAATCCATCTCAAGCCACCCTGTATTTTTGAACTTCATTGGTATTCCATCCGAAATACCGCCCACAGTTGTTTACGCTGTTTCGGGGCTTATATTAAGTCGACGAAAAAATGACACAATGCAAAAATCCGGTATTAATCAAACTCAGGGAATCGTGTTGTAACACTGTCTGTAGAGCGATCGTTTACCTAAAAAACAGCCAAAAAACACGCCAACACCAGTGTTAATGTCTATCATTTATAGTTTTTATAGAGTTTTTATCTATCAACTATTTTTTTATTTAGCCAGAAGAACAGGCAAAATGTATTTATGAATGTTTTGTAAAAATGAAATTTGGCATCAAAAACGAGTAATGACAATAAGATAGTGAAAGAGAGGAAGGAGATTGGAAGATTCTATTAGATATATTAAGAGATTGTTATATAAATATTAATAAAGCGATCTATGGTACAATCATTTTTTATAAATGAATTATGTTATGCTATTGCTTCCCCCACTCGAATGCGAGATATCCTGCTTTAAAGGAGACATCAGTGATTTCTCATATACCAATAAACAAAATTAAATCCGTAATTATTGGTGAAGGCTTAGTTTTCAGACCACATAAAAATACCCTAAAAGACCTGGCATCTGGTGAAATGGCCACATTGAATAATGTGGCAACACAATTACTGCTCTATCTGTTGCAAAATGGTAAAGAGATATCCTCGCGCGATGAAATTCTGCGGAATGTTTTCCAGCATAATGGCGCCAGAGCGACGGATGCTAATCTCAATCAGCACATTTCATTTCTGCGCAAAGCAATAACGTCTACGGGCCATCCTGCAGAACTGATCGTCACCATTCCGCGAATAGGATTTCGGATGAGCGACGCCAGTATCAATATTCAGCAACTGGAGGAATCGCAAGCGCCCACCAGAATAGTCAATGTTGCATTGACGCCCAGGAAAAAGAAACGAAACCTGTGGCCTGTCACGATAACAACGTTAATTACCGGCATCGCCGTGCTGGCGACAGCGTGGTTAACATGGATACCCAATGAAATCGCGATGACGGACGCGGCGATCCTGCGAACTATCGACTACGAGCAATGCCGTGTGCATATATTAGGAAACGCCCTCACCGACACCATAACCGAAAAAAAAGCGCTGGATATTTTCAAGTCCGTGGGTATTAACCCCAACTGTTCGTACCCAAAAGATCTGTATCTCAATACCTGGGCGAGCAACCATAATCTGGTTGAGTGGTCGTTTGCCGCTGAATGCGGGCTAAACCTCGGCTATTACCATTGCATCAGCCAGTATCGCCATCATGAGGAATGATATGAAGCAGGAAAGCGATCACTCTCCTTTACTATGGTCAGTCGTGATTGCCATTTTTGGGCTAGCGGCTATCGCTTTTTTTATTATCGCCGGGAATGCGAAAAAACAAGAAATCAGTTTTTCCTGCTCCTCGGAATTCACGTCGATACTCGACATCCAGAATACAAAAAAGGAACTCCACGGAATAATGCTGATAACCAGCTACAACTCCGGACACCTTTCATTGTCAGTCCAGGGGAAACTCAAAAGTGACGACGGCGAGTTCGCTGTTAACCGAAAACTGTTCTTTCGCTATGCCCGTCCACTCGGCCATACCGCAGGCGTTTTTATGCTCACTCCCGATGGTCGGGAAAAATCCCCCGATGATGACGCAACGGACGCTGTCGACTATCTCTTCTTCGACGCTTACGAACGTGCCGACAAGCTGTATATGCTAAAGCACCTGAATGAGGAAACGGTTCTTATTGGCGATAACTTCTCACCCCGCTTCGCCTGCGTGATGAATCACTTCGCGAGTTAATCGCCTTCTGGATATGCGTCGGGTTAAGGATGACCTGATGTGTTGCCCACCCGAAAGCTCGGGCGCGGTCGATAAAGTATGGTAATGAGATTATTATTTTTGGCGGGCTAAAACGACGAAAGCCTGAATCATTTCTGATTCAGGCTTTCTGAATAGTGGCGGAATGGACGGGACTCGAACCCGCGACCCCCTGCGTGACAGGCAGGTATTCTAACCAACTGAACTACCACTCCGCGTTGTGTTCCGCTTGGGAACGAAGCGAATATTACGGATTGCCTCGCGCCTCGTCAACGCTTTTTCTCACGTTTTTAATCGTTTGCTGCAAAAATCACCCGAATGGCCATTTTCATACGGTAAACGTACAAACTATGCCCGCCAGAGGCAACTTCCGCCTTTCTTCTGCACCAGGTCAAGGCGTGACTCATGGGCCGCTAACTCTTCATCAGTAGCGAAAACAACGCGTAGTTTGCTGGACTGTCGCACAATACGCTGGATCCCCGTGTCATTCTGCTGCTGGCTGTCGCCTTCTATTGAGAACGCCATCGTGGTCTGCCCGCCGGTCATCATCAGATAAACGTCGGCCAGAATCTGGGCATCGAGCAATGCGCCGTGCAGGGTTCGTTTACTGTTGTCTATCTCATAGCGCGAGCATAACGCATCAAGGCTGTTTCGCTTGCCAGGAAACATTTTCCTCGCCAGCGCCAGGCTATCGGTTATTTTGCAAAATTCATTCGTCTTCGGAATATCACGCTTGAGCTTCGCGAATTCGTAATCCATAAAGCCGATATCGAACGATGCGTTATGGATGACCAGCTCCGCGCCGCGAATGTAGTCGAGAAACTCGTCGGCTACATCGGCAAACGTAGGTTTATCGAGCAGGAATTCGTCTGCGATTCCGTGTACGCCGAACGCTTCCGGGTCCACCAGCCGATCCGGCTTCAGGTAAACGTGGAAGTTATTGCCGGTCAGGCGGCGGTTCACCACTTCAACCGCACCGATCTCAATGATCTTGTGGCCTTCATAGTGGGCGCCAATCTGGTTCATACCGGTGGTTTCGGTATCGAGGACGATCTGTCGTGTAATTCCAGTGCTCATAACGGTCATTTATGTCAGACTTATCGTTTGATTTCGATTTGCTAAAACAGGAAGTCTACCAGAGATGCTTAAACAGGTAGAAATTTTCACCGATGGTTCTTGCCTGGGAAATCCAGGGCCTGGTGGTTATGGGGCGATTTTACGCTATCGCGGGCGCGAAAAAACCTTTAGCGAGGGCTACAACCTCACCACTAATAATCGCATGGAGCTGATGGCGGCAATCGTTGCGCTGGAAGCCCTGAAAGAACAGTGTGAAGTGATACTCAGCACGGACAGCCAGTATGTGCGTCAAGGCATTACGCAGTGGATCCACAACTGGAAGAAGCGCGGCTGGAAAACAGCAGATAAAAAACCGGTGAAGAACGTCGATCTGTGGAAACGTCTCGATGCCGCGCTGGGGCCGCATCAAATCAAATGGGAATGGGTTAAAGGCCATGCGGGCCATCCGGAAAACGAACGCTGCGATGAGCTTGCGCGCACCGCGGCCATGAGCCCGACTCAGGATGATATTGGGTATCAGACTGAGGCTTAAGCGTCCGGTTTACGGTATTGCCGGGTCGCGCCAACGGCATGACGGATAGGCGTTTTGCTTTTATTTTGTTTCATCGGGTTGAGCGTAAGCGGAATGGTTCGCTTGCGCGCAACCACCAGCTGTAAACAGCCCAGCGCGGGGATATGGGCACTTAACATTTTCCCGCCCTTCTTGTTCCAGGGCAGAACATGAAAACGACTATAGTGCAGCACTTCAAAATTCAGTAATGATAGCCAGTCCAGTTGACGCATGAGGGTAAACATCCGACTGTTATAGGGCGATGTCTTGCGCAATACGGGCACCAGTTTACGCAATCCCATCAAGCTTACCGGGTTAAAACCGCTCAGAATCAACCAGCCGTCATCAATCAACACGCGATCGGCTTCACGCAGTAGGCGATGCGGATCGGAGCACCACGGTAACGTATGGGCCAATAAACAGACATCCACGGACTTATCGGCAAAGGGAAGATGCAAAGGATCGGCCGTCACCTGCATGGGAGATCCCTGCAAAGAAACATTTACCTGATGAGAAACCGCGCACGCTTCAGAATCGATTTCTGCGCTTAAATTACCAACCTTAAGCAGATGAAAACCGTACATTTTTGCAAACCACGGGTTAAGCTGATGCTCCAGCGCCTCACGATAGTGTTCGCCCCAGGGCAAATCATCCCAGCTAACGGGCGCTACGACAGTTTGAGGGATCCTTGCCGGTTTCATCACAACCTTCCGTTACGCATTGAGAGGTAATATATGAATCTTAACAGTATTCCTGCATTTCAGGACAATTACATCTGGGTCCTGTCAAATAATGACCAGCATTGTCTGATTGTGGACCCGGGTGAAGCGGCTCCTGTTTTGAAAGCCATTGCAGAGCATAACTGGGTGCCGGAAGCCATTCTGCTAACCCACCATCATCAGGATCACGTTGGTGGAGTGAAAGAACTCCTGCAACATTTCCCACAAATAGTGGTATACGGACCGGCTGAAACGCAAGATAAGGGAACGACACACGTAGTCGAAGATGGCGATATTGCACTCGTTTTGGGGCATGAATTTAGGGTAATTGCTACTCCTGGTCACACTTTAGGACATATCTGTTACTTTAGCCATCCTTACTTATTTTGTGGTGACACGCTCTTTTCTGGCGGTTGCGGTCGACTTTTCGAAGGTACAGCAACTCAAATGTATCAATCACTTAATAAAATAAACGAACTTCCTGACGATACATTAATTTGTTGCGCACATGAGTACACATTAGCAAACATGAAGTTTGCCTTAAGCATTCTCCCGCACGATTCGTTCATAAATGAATATTATCGTAAAGTTAATGAGTTACGCGTAAAAAAACAAATGACACTACCCGTAATTCTGAAAAATGAGCGGCGAAATAATCTTTTTTTGAGAACGGAAGATATTGATTTAATTAATGAAATTAACAAAGAAACAATATTGCAACAACCTGAAGAGCGTTTTGCCTGGTTAAGGTCAAAGAAAGATACGTTCTGACAATTCCGGGTTGCCTTTTGAAAACTTCGCCGTTATGATCGGTCGTCTTTTAAGCAACTATTGACACACACATGAAGGCAAAAGCGATATTACTCGCCTCTGTCCTGCTTGTTGGGTGCCAGAATACTGGTAACGTCCAACAACACGCACAGAGCCTTTCTGCAGCTGGTCAAGGGGAAGCAGGAAAGTTTACAAGTCAGGCGCGATGGATGGACGACGGAACATCTATCGCTGCTGATCAAGATTTGTGGGCTTTCATTGGTGACGAGCTAAAGATGGGAATTCCGGAAAACAGCCGGATTCGCGAACAGAAACAGAAGTATTTACGCAATAAGAGCTATCTCCACGATGTAACTTTACGGGCAGAGCCGTATATGTACTGGATAGCCGGGCAGGTTAAGAAACGTAACATGCCTATGGAACTGGTACTACTACCCATAGTGGAGAGCGCTTTTGATCCTCACGCAACGTCTGGCGCCAATGCCGCAGGTATTTGGCAGATCATTCCGAGCACGGGGCGCAATTATGGTTTAAAACAGACCCGCAGTTATGATGCACGTCGCGACGTTGTGGCTTCCACCACCGCCGCGCTGGACATGATGCAGCGTCTGAACAAGATGTTTGATGGCGACTGGCTGCTGACCGTTGCTGCTTATAATAGCGGTGAAGGTCGTGTCATGAAGGCAATCAAAACGAACAAAGCTCGTGGTAAACCCACTGACTTCTGGTCGTTGCCATTGCCTCAGGAAACGAAGCTATACGTGCCTAAAATGCTGGCATTGAGCGATATACTCAAAAACAGCAAACGCTATGGCGTACGTCTGCCAACAACAGACGAAAGCCGCGCGTTGGCACGTGTTCGCCTGAGTAGCCCGGTTGAGATGGCTCAGGTTGCTGATATGGCGGGTATTTCCGTCAGCAAGCTGAAGACCTTCAATGCAGGCGTGAAAGGCTCCACATTGGGTGCCAGCGGCCCGCAATATGTGATGGTGCCAAAGAAGCATGCAGAGAAGCTGCGTGAGTCTCTGGCTTCAGGCGAAATTGCAGCCGTGCAGTCAACGTTGGTCGCGGATAACACGCCGCTGAACAGTCGTAGCTACAAAGTTCGCTCTGGCGATACGCTTTCTGGCGTCGCGTCACGCCTTGGCGTGAGCACCAATGACCTTAAGCAGTGGAATAACCTGCGCGGGTCATCCCTGAAAGTGGGTCAAAACCTGACGGTGGGTGCGGGTACCAGCGCACAGCGTCTGGCGAACAACAGCGATAGCATCACCTATCGTGTGCGTAAAGGCGACTCGCTGTCGAGCATTGCCAAACGTCACGGGGTTAACATCAAAGATGTCATGCGCTGGAACAGCGATACGGACAATCTACAGCCAGGCGATCAGCTCACGTTGTTTGTGAAAAACAACGGAATGCCGGACTCCTGATAGCATTGTAGAAATGAAGGCACTGGATTCCCCCCAGTGCCTTTTTTATTTATCCCGCTTTATGTGCCTCAACCATTATCGTGTCGCTGGTAAACGAGCCATCTTCCTGTAACGCAAAGTAGGCTTTCACATCTGCAGAAGCACTTTGTTGGTATGCACGAATCGCGTCGCTCAACGCCGCGGGCGTGCGCATCCTCGCGACCCACGAACTGAACTCCAGTGGCAGGCGATCGGTTAACAAAGTATCGGCAATCAAATTGGCATCGTTGATTAACGACAGCCACTCTCCACTGGAATAGTTACGAACGTGCGAGGTATCACGTAACGCCTCCACGGTTTGCAACCAGATATCACGTACTGGGTGGCCTGGCGACATCACATCCATCACAATTAATACACCACCGGGCTTCAGAATGCGGTTCACTTCCCGCAGCGCGCGTCCGACATCATGCCAGTGATGCGCAGAATAGCGGCTAATCACCACGTCAAATTCGCTATCTTCAAATGGCAGACTTTCGGCATAACCCTGGCGTGTGGCGACATTCTCCAGGCCTCTGTCATTTGCCGCCTCAGCGACCACCTCAAGCATCTGCGACGATAAATCATAAGCCACAACCTGCTTTACGTGTTGCGCGGCTACAAAGCTGGCATGCCCCGCTCCACATCCCATATCCAACACACGGGCCTGCGGAAATGCCGACAACCTTTCCCCCAGACGCAGCAAGTCACGGCCAGAGGCGTGCACCGCACTGGTTAAATAGGCATTAGCCTGAGAGCCAAACTGTTTTTCGACGTTGTCATGGTGAGAGCGTGTTGTCATTGTGTTGTCCTTCGGTTGTTGTGAAATAGGAAGGGCAACCATCACAGGCCTGCCCTACGGCAGACCTGACACACCGTTATTGTTCAGGTTTGCCGGGACTGAATTCAACGAGTAGCGGGTTGTGATCGGATGCACGGGTGACCAGCACAGAGGCTTCACTCACGTTCAGACCACGATAGAACACAAAATCGAGAGGGCGACCAAACGCGCGTCGGCGCTGATCGTCAGTAAAACGTACCTGGCGCAGCGACATTTCACGCGCAAAGCGGTACAGCGCATTCATCCGTCGACGGCTCCAGGCATTGAAATCGCCGGCCATAATAACCGGACCGCTGTGATGAGCGATCTGATCGCCAATGGGAAGTAACTGCTTACTATAAACATCGACGCCGAGGCTAAAGTTAACCGCGTGGATATTCACCACCATTAATAATCGAGAGTCAGGCAGCGGATACACCGTTACCAGAGCCGATTTCGCCAGCCGTAAAATAGGCTCACGCTCGCGCAATGGACAACAGTAAACAGGATGAGCAGCAGAGAGCGTCATGACGCCAGAGGGATGCTGAGGCAGCACAAAGGCAGGAACCTGATCGGCAGCAAGGTAGTTAGCGGTCGCAAACTGCACCAGTTCTGGCGTGGTTTGCGCTTCCTGTAATAATACCAGATGCGCATCTTTGCCAAAATTCTTCAGCACCGACTGCCATTCTGCGCGCTGCTGTTTAAAAATATTCCATACCAGCACGCGAATGCGGTCTTCACTGCTTAACGGAACGCCTGCGGGTAATGCCTGGCCAATATGCGCAAACGACCCCGGCGGTAAAATCCGCTCGGCGGGTTGTCCGGCAACATAACGCATGGCATAGGTGTTTTTTCGCACTTTAGACTTTCAAACCTCTGTAACGTCAACCAGTCCGCAGCCGGACTGGTTCTTCTGTTATAGGGATTTTAGCACTCACTTTCAACGAACAATTGCAGTTTGTTTTGTAAGTGGGCGCTTACATCAATGATTTACCCCAGAGCAACACGCACGGGTTTATCAAGACGACCGCTGACACCCATCAGCAGAAAAGCTACCAGAACAATGAGGGCGCCAATCCACGGCGTCTGTGCTAAACCATAATGCTCGACCGTTTGCCCGCCAATCACTGACCCCAGCGCAATCCCAATGTTAAACGCCGCAATGTTTAACCCTGACGCCACATCTACAGCATTTGGCGTAAATTGCTCAGCTTTCTGTACCACGTAGACCTGCAATCCCGGTACGTTACCAAAGGCAAAGATCCCCATCACCAGAATGGTAGCCAGCGCGGCGTACTGCGTGGAGGCCGTCAGTTGGAAGACCATCAGCAGAACAAACAGCGCGGCGAAAATGAATTTCAGCGCAGGAACCGCACCATGTTTATCCGCCAGCTTACCGCCCCAGATATTACCGATAGCCACTGAAACACCGTAACCCAATAAGACCCAGCTTACTGCTGCCGGGGAGAACCCCGCCAGATCCTGCATCATCGGTGCAAGGAAGGTGAATGCCGTGAATACACCGCCGTAGCCCAGTGCCGTAACGGCGTAAATCAGCAACAGACGGGGATGAGTCAGCACCTTCACCTGGTCGCGAATGCTGGCGGCAGCACGACCGGGAATGTTGGCAGGGATCAGTAACTGGCTACTGATCAGTGCAATCACGCCTAACATTGATACCGCGAGGAAAGTCTCACGCCAGCCAAAGTGCTGACCGATAAATGTTCCCAGCGGCACGCCGGTGACCAGCGCCACCGTTAAGCCACCAAACATAATGGCAATGGCGGAAGCTGCTTTCTCTTTTGGCACCAGACTTGTCGCGATGGTAGAACCAATCGAGAAGAATACGCCGTGTGCCAGCCCAGTCAGCAGACGAGCGACAATGAGTGTCATATACCCGGGTGCCTGCCATGCCAGCAAATTCCCCGCCGTAAACAGAACCATCAGCGCAACCAGTAACTGTTTACGTGGCAGGCGTCCGGTCAGAGCGGTCAGTACCGGTGCGCCAATTGCCACACCCAGCGCATAGATTGAAACCAGCATCCCGGCGGAAGGTAACGAGATCGCCAGCTGTTGAGCGATGGTCGGCACCAGACCAACAATCACAAACTCAGTAGTGCCTATAGCGAAGGCACTTATTGTTAGTGCAAATAAAGCGAGAGGCATAAATAACTCCGTAACATCAGTAATCAGATGACACGCAGTATGCCTGGATGTTTTAATGACAAAAATATTCAAAATCTCAATATAATTTTGCGTCAGGTGCAAAAATGAAAGCAACCTCCGAAGAACTCGCAATTTTTGTGGCGGTAGTGGAAAGCGGCAGCTTTAGCCGGGCGGCAGAACAGCTTGGACAAGCCAATTCCGCGGTCAGCCGGGCAGTAAAAAAGCTGGAGATGAAACTGGGCGTCAGTTTGCTTAATCGCACGACCCGACAGCTAAGCCTGACCGAAGAAGGAGAGCGCTACTTCAGGCGGGTACAGCAGATACTGCAAGAGATGGCTGCAGCAGAAACGGAAATCATGGAGTCGCGGAATACTCCGCGCGGCCTGCTGCGCATCGACGCAGCAACACCGGTGATGTTGCATTTCCTGATGCCACTAATCAAGCCGTTCCGGGAACGGTATCCCGAGATGACGTTGTCTCTCGTCTCCTCAGAAACATTCATAAATCTTATTGAACGAAAAGTGGATGTTGCTATACGAGCGGGTACACTGACTGACTCGAGTCTACGTGCGCGTCCGCTATTTACCAGCTATCGTAAGATTATTGCCTCACCGGACTACATTGCCCGTTTTGGCAAGCCAGAGAGCGTCGAGGAGTTAAACCAGCATCTGAGTCTGGGGTTTTCCGAACCAGTTTCACTCAATACCTGGCCGATTGCCTGTAGCGACGGACAGCTGCATGAGGTCGAGTGCGGAATTTCTTCCAACAGTGGAGAAACGCTAAAACAGCTTTGCCTGAATGGCAACGGCATCGCATGTCTTTCAGATTATATGATAGATAAAGAGATCGCGCGGGGTGAACTGGTGGAGTTATTGGCAGATAAACGTCTGCCGGTAGAGATGCCTTTTAGCGCAGTTTATTACAGCGATCGTGCCGTCAGTACGCGCATCCGGGCATTTATTGACTTTTTAAGTGAATATATAAGAACAGCTCCCGAAGGAGCTGTGAAAGAGGGTTAATGGGTACAGAGGGTCAGGCAATTAATCCCAATCAGGGGCCAGGCCTTCCGGGCTGACCAGACGATCGTTGCAGTCCAGTGCCGCGATCGCTTTTTTATCTTCGGCATCCAGATGCAGTTCCAGCGCCAGCAGGTTGCTTGCCAGGTTTTCACGTTTGGTAGAAGAAGGAATTACGGAGTAACCTTCCCCCATTGCCCATGCCAGAATAACCTGCGCCGGGGTCGCGTTATGTTTAGCGGCAATGTGCGCAATCACTTCATCTTTCAGCGCTTTACCGTAAGCCAGCGTCATGTAAGAGGTGATGTGGATACTGTGTGCTTTCGCCCAGTCAACCACCTTACGGCTCTGCAGATACGGAGACAGCTCAATCTGATTGGTCGCAATGTTCTCTGCACCTACTGCGGCAATGGCTTTTTCCATCAGCGGAATGGTGAAGTTTGAGATACCAATTTCGCGAGTCAGCCCCTGCTGTTTTGCTTCGAGCAGCGCCTGCATGAATTCCTCAACAGATACCGCATCACCTGGAGATGGCCAGTGGATCAGCGTCAGATCGACATAATCTGTACGCAACTTCTTCAGGCTTTCTTTCAGGCTTGGGATCAGTTTTTCTTTGCTGAGATTTTCAATCCAGATCTTGGTGGTGATATACAGCTCGTTACGCGGTACGCCACTTTCGGCAATCGCCTGACCAACAGCCGCTTCATTATCATAGATTTGTGCAGTGTCGACAGCACGGTAGCCTAGCTCAAGCGCCGTTTTAACAGAAGCGATAACCACGTCGTCTTTCAGGCGGAAAGTACCTAAACCGAATGCAGGGATAGTCATAGAATTCCTCTTTATAATCACTATGTTCGTTAACTGAGAGGATTATGAGCTTAAGCTCTTTATAGAAAAAGAGTGAAAAATGCAGAGGATTTTTGCGGATTCAGCAATAATTAAATTGCAAACAAAGAAAAAGCCCTAAGCGTTAGCTCAGGGCTCTTAATAAGTGGCGGAACGGACGGGACTCGAACCCGCGACCCCCTGCGTGACAGGCAGGTATTCTAACCAACTGAACTACCGCTCCACCGAATTTCTTTGTCACCACCCGGATTCTTCATCCCGGTTTACTGCAATTTGATGCCTGGCAGTTTATGAATCACTTTGTGATTCACCCTTCGGGCCGTTGCTTCGCAACGTTCAAAAGCTTTCGCTTTTGTCCTACTCTCTATCGAGTAGTGAACTGCCTCGAAAGTCAGTGCCATACTTCTAATTTGATGCCTGGCAGTTCCCTACTCTCGCATGGGGAGACCCCACACTACCATCGGCGCTACGGCGTTTCACTTCTGAGTTCGGCATGGGGTCAGGTGGGACCACCGCGCTACAGCCGCCAGGCAA